>NZ_JASDDD010000059.1:0-17455 GCF_030407555.1 Curtobacterium sp. APC 4022 | reverse complement strand
CCGGGTACGACGACGCCGGGTACGACGACGCCGGGTACGACGACGCCGGGTACGACGACGCCGGGTACGACGACGCCGGGCACGACGACGCCGGGCACGACGGACCCGGGCACCACGGACCCCGCCACCGGAGTCACCCCGGCGACGGGGACGAACCCCGGCACCACCGTCCCGGTCACCACCCCGGCGACCCCGGCCGCGCTGGTCACCCCGGCGGCGGCGGTCACCACCCGCTCTGCTGCCACCCCGGTCGTCACGACGGCGACGGGCAGCGGGGTCAGTACGACCCGCGCATCCACCAGCACGACCGGCACCACCGGCACCACCGGCACGCTCGCCTACACGGGAGCGGACCGTCCGGTCCTCCCGGCCATCGCGGCACTGCTGCTGCTCCTGGCCGGCCTCGGGTCGATGACCCTACGGCGCCGCCACTGACGACGACCCGCTGAACGGGTGCGGAGTAACGGGACCCCCGGTGCTCCGCACCCGCATGCCCTGCTCACAGTCGGGCTGGTGGCTTCTTCCGGGCCGGTGCGGCACGGCGGAGCGACGGCCTCGCGCAGCCGCCACTCCGCACCGGTGTCACTCGGTGTGGCGACGTGCGCGGCGCACCAACAGGGTTCCGGCACCGGCCAGGAGGAGCAGTGTCGCGAACAACGCCGGTTCGAGCGGTGACTGGGCTCCGGTCGCGGCCAGCGTGCCCTTCGCCCGGGTCGTCGGCGTATCGGCGCCCTGAGCCGCTGGTGTCGGTGTCGGTGTCGGTGTCGGTGTCGAGGTCGGGGTCGGGCTCGTGGTGGGCGCAGCAGTGGGCGTCACGGTCGGGGGAGGCGTCGGCGCGGGCGCGGCTTCGGCGATCAGCGGGCTCTCGGTCATCGCCGTGCCGGTGAGGCAGCGCTTGAGCTCGGTCTCCTTGACCCAGTGCGATCCTGGGGCGACCGCACGGCATCCGGAGGCGAACGCGATCTCCCGCTCGTTGTACAGCATGCGCACGAGCGGCGTGTAGGCCGCTCCGGTAGCGGGGTCGATGCCCGCTCGCGACACGACGTCCCACTGCACGTTCGCGGCCATCGGCGTCACCTCGGAGCCGCGCCACGGGTTGGTGGCGTCGTCGTAGACGTCGGCGTCCGATTTCGGAGCGGCGTTGTCGGGCGCGGCCACGGTGGATCCCGGCAGACGCAGCAGCGCAGCGAACGGGATGATCGTCTCGGCGTGCGCGAAGCGGAAGGTCGCGACCACGTTGCCACCAGCGGCGCGGGCGTCGATCGTGGAGAAGAAGTCGTCGAGCAGGGGCTTGGCGATCGAGTAGGTCTCGTCATGCCCGGCGAGGCTCGGGCCCTTCTCGTAGAAGTCCTCGGCGTCGAGCAGGTACGCGAACCACTCGGCATCCGCCGGCCGACCCGCGAAGTACTGCGCGAAGTCGAACCGGTGCGGAGCGACGTTCTCCTCTTGCATGTCGGCCGCGATGATGTACAGGTTGTACAGCGCCATCGCCGCGTCGACCGTGGTCTTGATGGACTTCTTCGGATCGCCGCAGGCATCGGGATCGGCCTTCGTGTCGGCGCCGGGCGCGCACGTCACCGCGCCGCCCTTGGAACCGTCGGCGGTGTTGTACCAGGTGTGCGCCTTGTCCGTGCCGATCGTGGCGATGAACTCGGGCGTGAAGATGCCGGAGAGCACGTCGTCCGCTGCCTGGACCGATCGCGGCTTCGCTTCGATGTAGTGCAAGGCCGCCGCGATCGTGCCGCCGTCACCGGTCTGTTCGGCGATGTAGTCCTCGTACGCCTGGGCGCGCTCGCGCTCGGGGGAGCCCACGGCCTTCTCGGTGCCGTCCGGGTTCTCGACCTCGTGGAAGTAGAGCAGGTCCGGGCGCGGCTCGAGCGTGACTCCCGTGAGCCCGAAGCCCTTCAGGAAGTTCTCGCCTGACTCTGTGGCGCGGGCTTCACCCGATGTCTCGGCGACGACACGTCCGCCCGATCGTGCCGCTTCGGCGAAGAGTGGCGCGTTGCGCTGTGCGGCTCGTGCTCCGATGCCGCGGTGCTGGGCTGCGCCCTGGCCGGTGAGCATGCCGTAGCCGTTCGCCACGTTCGCGGCGGTGATGGCATCCAGGTTCGCGGAGAAGCTCTTCCCGATCTCCGGCGTCAGGAACCCGTTCTCGGCCTGTGCGGTCGCGGCGAGACGGTGCAGCAGCGCGTCGTACTTGTAGGCGGAGAGCCCACGGGATCCGTGTCGGGCGACCGACTCCGTGCCGACGGGCGCGTAGCCCGTCGGCGCCGGCGAGTACGCGTCGATGTCCGACTTGCTGGGGGCGATGTAGGGCTGCTTGCTGCTGTAGACGTTGGTGTCATCGTCGGCGTGCGCCGGTCCCGCGACCATCAGCGAGGCGATGGCAGCGACGGCGACGCAGGAGAGCGCGGCGCGGGTGTTCATGGGTCCTCCGATGTCGGACCTCGGGCAGTGGTCCGACAAGCAGGGGTAGCGGCAGCGGGTGAACAGCACGTGACCCGCGGGTGACCGGACGGTGGCACCGGGCGCGGCAGCGGGGGCCTGCTCCAGGTACCGGCCTCGATCGGACGACCTCGGCCGCCGACCGGTGGAGGTCGGCCATCGAGACGGCCGGTACTGTTTCGGCGCGGTCGCGTGACTGCTCGAACGGGAGGAACGGCCGACCATGTCCGACGCGATCGACGCGCGACTCGATGCGATCTTCGCCGCCCGGAACCGCGAGGACATGCAGCCGACCATCGACGCGCTGCTCCCCATCCACGAGGAGCACCCGGAGCACCCTCGAGTCCTCTACGAGCTCGGGGGTGCGTACGACACGGCGGGAGCCGAGGCGACGGCGCTGGGGTACTACGAGCGAGCGATGGAACGAGGACTCACCGGAGATCTCCGGCGCCGCTGCTTCCTCCAGTACGGGAGCACCCTCCGGAACCTCGGCCGCATCGACGACTCGCTCCGGGCCTTCGCGCGGGCCCGGGCTGAGTTCCCTGAGTCCGTCGCCCTCGGAGCCTTCGAGGCCCTGACGTTCCACGCCGATGGCCGGCCGAACACCGCACTCGCGAGCCTCCTCGTGCTCCTCGCGGATCACGTGGACGCCCTGGAACTCGACCGGTACAAGCCGGCCTTGCGCGGCAACGCCCACTACCTGGCCTCACTGGACGCAGAGGACGCAGAGGACGACGACGCTCATCCGGAAGCCCGGGAGGGGATCCGCTGACCGGACGAAGCGCGTGGAGGTTGCGTGGCTGATGCAACAGGAGTCACCCTGATCCGATGAGTTCGACGGGGAGCACTGTCCTGCGCACCAGCGCATTCGTGGCCACGGCGATGTCGTTCGTCTTGCTGACCGGGTGCAGTGGGACGGGTGAGCCGCCGGCCGCCGCCGAACCGACATCGCGGCCACCAGCTGCTTCGAGTGATTCGACACCGACACCGACCTCAGCCAAGGCATCGAAGCCTTGCCCGGCATCCGATGACGGTGTCCCGGCCGGTGCGAGGACCGCTTCGACGATCGATGTGGACGGGGATCTCGAGGCTGACCAACAGTGGGTGACCGAGGACGGCCGGTTCGGTGTGACGACGAGCACCGGTCTCACCAGTTCCGTGAGTCCCCGCAACCTGTCTGGCGGCGCCGAAGCCACTGCGTTGGTCGCCGACGTGGCCGGTCAGGGCAACGGACCGGTCGTCATGCTCGTCGCGGGCAGCCGTGATGTCGATCTGTACCGCTGGACCGGCTGCGCATTCGAGGCAGTCACGAACACCGAGGGCGACCAGTACCAGTTCGACCTCACCGGGCAACACGGCACCGGCGTGGGATGCACGAGCATCAACGGAGCGAGCCATCTGGTCGGACTCCTCGCGGATCGACCCGCGGGCGCCCCATCGGACATCGACCAGATCGCGGTGACACCCATCGAGCTCGACGGCACCCGCGGCGAGAACGGTCAGACCACGATGGCCGAGCCCGCGGACGACATCGCCGCTACGAGAGCGACCCGGGTCACTTGCGACGACCGCACACTCGATGACGACGGGCTCGGAGTCGCGCCCCGCTGATCGGGCAACGGGACGCGCTCTCGTTGCGGTGGATCCCGTACCGTGCGTCGTGTGACCAACCAGTCCGGTTCTGCTGACACGGGAACGGGAAGAGCCTGGCTCGCGTGGCTGCTGACTCTTCCCTTCGCCGTCGTGCTGTTCGTCATGGCGTCCTTGGTCGCGATGGCTCTCGACGAAGCACGCAGCTTCGGTTGGCCCGGACCGACCGACAACGACCTCGATGTCGCGCAGATGAACCGGGATGAAGCGCTCGGCGGAGCGACGATGGTCGGTGGTGTGGCGGTCCTGCTCGTGGTCATCTTGCTGGCGGCGTTCGGTACTCACGCATGGCGTCGACGTCGTCCGTTCAGGTACTGGTTCTGGCCAGTTGCACTCGTCCTGACAGCAGGGTCCGTCCCCGTCGCGCTCATCCTCTGATCGGGCAGGGAGACGATGGTGCAACGGCGCATCTCAGTGCTTGCACCTTCAGTCGGTCGCATTTACGCTGCCCGCATGTGGTGGTGGATCGCAACCGGCGTGGTCTTGGCGGTGTTCCTCGTGCTGTGGATCGTCATGCACCGCTTCACCGACTTCGGCTCTCGGGCCGCGGACTTCGAAGGCGCTGACCCCGAAGTCGCGGAGGCCCTCCGGCAGGCCGAGGCTGACGTCGCGCAGGGGCGCATGTACTTCTGACCCTCCCCGGGCCCTCTCCGTCACTCACGGTCGGTGGCGGGCGAAGCCAGCGATGTCGATGCCGAGGGGCGCGCCTGCCGTGAGCCGGACGCCCGTCGAGAAGCCAGTGCACCATGAGGTGATGATGCGCAGGTACCGACTCTGGCTGGCAGGGATCCTCGGCCCGCTGCTGGCGGCGCTGGTCCTCCTGACGGTGCTCGCGGCGGTGACGGACTCCACGCCGTGGCCACCACTGCTGGCAGCCACCATCGCGTGCGCCGTCGCCGGGACGTTCCTGCTCGCGCTCGGACCGCGGGTCGCTCGCCAGCAGGACCGCGAGAGCCACGCAGCAGAGCCGGAGCGACCGGTGGACGAGCTCGATGGGCGACACTCACCACAAGGTGATGAGTCTTGATCAGGACCCGTCCTGTGGGAGTGCTGTACGTCTCCTGAACGGCCACAGTCGCTTGCTGAACACAGCGGCAGCCGACCAGTGGCTGTGCGTCAGCTGGACGGCAGCACGATGAACCCGTGCCTCCAGAACTGCTCCAGCTCCCGATCGTCCTCCCGGCCGTCCTCGTGCCGGTGGACGTCGTCGCCGTCGTCCTCGTCCTCCTGACGGTCTTCGGACCCCACGGCCGGACGAAGGGTGCGGACGCGTCGGAGCACCCGCCCCGACGCCGGTGGAACCGGGGCCTCCCCGGGGTGCTGGTGCGGATCGCGGCCATGGCGGTCGGCTCGGGCATCGGGCTGGTCGCCGTCTGGTGGTTCGGCGACGTCCAGGACCTCTTCGGGGTGTCCTTCACGCCCGTCACGCGCATGTGGGTCGCCTTCACGGCGGCCGCGGTCCTGTTGTTCCTGGTCGTCCTGGTGCAGGGCGGCAACGGCCGACGGATCGTCGGGCTGGGCGCTGCCCTGGCGGTCGCCCTCACGGCGGGCCTCGGCATCAACGTCGACTTCGGCGCGTACCGGACGATCGGCGAGGCCGTCACGCCGAACCCCTACCCGTTGAGCACCCTCGACCACCAGCACGCGGCGCGTCCGGGTGCCCGGATCGTCGACGCGGCGACCTGGACCGCGCCGAAGGGGATGCCGGGCCACGGCCGCACGATCGCCGTCCGCATCCCGGCGACGGTCTCGCACTTCCACGCCCGCCCCGCCGTCGTCTGGCTGCCGCCGGCCGCGCAGGTCGCCGACCCGCCGACCCTGCCGGTGCTCGTCGCGCTCTCCGGGCAGCCGGGTCAGCCGTCCGACATGTTCCAGACCGGCCGCCTCGGGTCGTTCCTCGACCGCTACGCGTCGACGCACCACGGCATCGCGCCGATCGTCGTCTCGCCCGACCAGCTCGGCGCCCCCGGCCACAACCCGATGTGCGTCGACAGCCGTCGCCTCGGGCGGAGTGCGACCTACGTGATGACCGACACGGTCCGGTGGATCCACCAGCACCTCGACGTCGCCTCGGGCAGCGCGGCGTGGGGCATCGGCGGCTTCTCGCAGGGAGCGACCTGCGCCATGCAGTTCTCGAGCGCGTACCCGGAGGTGTTCGGCACGACCCTCGCCATCTCCAGCGAGATCGCCCCGGCGAACGGCGACCTCCAGCACACGATCGCGGTCGGCTTCGGCGGCTCGCGTCCGGCCTACCTCAAGGCCACGCCGGAGGCCCTGCTCGCCGCCCACACGCCGTACCACGACCACTTCACCGTGTTCGGGTACGGCGAGGACGACGCTCCCTACAAGGCCTCGACGCTCGCGCTCCGTGCCGCGTCGGAACGCGCCGGGATCGCCACCACGCTCATCGTCTCGCCGGGCTCGGCCCACGACTGGAACACCGTCCGCTACGTCCTCGGCCGCGGCCTCCCGACCGTGATCGCCCACCTCGGCCTGCCGGTGGACGGGGTCCGTCGATGACCGCGAAGGGCGCACCCGACAGCGCCGCTCCGGAGCAGCCCGCGGCCCCGCCGAAGGCCGGCCACGAGGCGGCCGCGCCGCAGTCCGCGGCCCCGCCGAAGGCCGGCCACGAGGCGGCCGCGCGCGTCCTGCGCGACGTGGGGCGGGCCTCCCGGTCGGTGCGGCACGCCGTCACCCGACACCCGGTCACGGCCGTCGTCCTGCTCCTGGTGCTCGTCGCCTCCGTCACCGCGGCGGCGCTGCGGTTCGCACACGGACGGCCGGTGCCGGACGCACTCGTCCCGTTCCGGGTGTTCGCCGTCACCACCGGTGTCCTCGCCCTGATCCTGACGCTCGCCGGTGTCGTCCTGCTGGTCGGCGCCTCCGAACGGCTGATGGGGTCGCGCCGGACGGTCTCCGCGTTCCTGGCGACGAGTGTCGTCGGCGCGGCGGCCGCGGCCGTCGTCGGCGTCATCGACCCGGACGGCCGCCGCGGTGCCGCCCTGCTGTCCGGGGCCGAGGGGCTCGACCCCTGGACGGCGATCCTCGGCACGGTCACCACCGCGAGTGCGTTCGCCGGCCCGCTCTGGCGCCGTCGGATCCGGGTGAACGCGCTGGCCGTCGTCCTCACCCTCTTCCTCTACGCCGGGCACACCGCCGACCTCTCCGCCGTCGTCGCGACGGCTGCCGGTTGGGGACTCGGCGAGGTGTTCCGACGCACCCCGAAGCGCACCGGCTGGACCCGCAGCTCGCACCGCGAGACCCGGGTGCTGCTCGGCACGGTCGTCCTGGTGTCGGCGGTGGGACCGGTGATCGCGCTGGTGTCACGCGCCCGGGTCGGGTTGCTCGCGCCGATCGCCGCGGTCGTCGGGATGGGGCCGGCCGACCAGCCGTCCGCCTGTCGTGCCGACGGCGTCGCGGGGGAGTGCCTGCACCGTCTGCTGACGTACCGCGCGACGGACCCCTGGTCCCTGCTGCTCGCGATCGCGCCGCTGCTCGTGCTCGTCGTCGGGGCGATCGGGCTGTTCCGCGGCAGCCGGTTCGCCGTGTGGCTCGTCGTCGTGGTCGACACCGTCACGGGGATCGCCGCCGCCGTGACCTACACGCACGTGCCCGGCCGGATCGACCAGCTCCGCGGGTCCGATGACGACCTCGTCGTGGGGCTGTCGATCGCCGCGTCCGTCGCGGTCCCGCTCGTCACCGCACTGGTCCTCGTCCTGCTGCGGCGGTCCTTCACCGTCGCGGTCGCCCGGCGCCGGGTCGTCGCGTTCGCGGTGACCGTCCTGGCCGCCGCCGCGGTGCTGGCGACCGTCGTGTACATCAGCGCCGACGCTGCGCCGGTGCGGGTGCACGACCCGCTCGGGCTGGTGGTCGCCGTCCTCGGACCGCTGTCGCCGGTCGTGCACCACCGTGACCTGCCGATCCGGGACCCCGGGCTCCGGACCGTGCTGAGCCTCGTCGGCCCGCTGCTCTGGGCCGTGGTCGCCGTCGCCGCGATCCGCCCGGCCGGTGCGGCGCCCGGCGCGACCGACGCCGACGTGTCCGCCGTGGACCGCGAGCGTGCCCGTGCCCTGCTCGTCGCGGGCGGCGGCGACACGTTCGGGTGGATGGCGACGTGGCCGGGCAGTGCGCACTGGTTCACCGCCGACGGCCGTGCCGGGGTCGCCTACCGCCGCACCGGCACCGTCGCGGTGGCCCTCGGCCCGTTCGGGTGGCCGGACGCGCGGGTGTCGGCGCTGACCGAGTTCGCCCGCCACTGCGACGACAACGGCTGGACCGCGGTGTTCCACGGCATCGACACCACCAGCGCTTCGGCCCTCACCGCGCTCGGCTGGCGCACCCTGCCGGTCGCGGAGGACGCCTCGTTCGACCCGCGGGACTGGACGACGAAGGGCAGCCGGAAGCAGGACGTCCGCACCGCCGTCAACAAGGCACGGCGCTCCGGCTTCACCGCCACCTGGTCGTCATGGCAGGACCTGCCGGTCGCCACCACCCGGCAGATCGAGGCGATCTCCGAGGAATGGGTCGCCGACCGCGAGCTCCCCGAGATGGGCTTCACGCTCGGCAGCCTCGACGAGATGCGCGACCCCGCCGTCCGCACCCTCGTCGCCCAGGACGCCGAGGGCACGGTCCTCGGCGTCACCAGCTGGCTGCCGTCACACCGCGAGGGCCGCGTGGTCGGCTGGACGCTCGACGTGATGCGACGTCGGACGGACGCCCCGAACGGCGTGATGGAGTTCCTGGTCGCCTCGGCCGCCGACGTGATGCGGGAGCAGGGCGCGGAACGGCTCGGCCTCTCCGCCGCGCCGCTCGCCCGCACGCCCGGCACCGGGTCCACCGGCGACGGCGTCGAGACGCTGCTCGAACTGGTCGGAGGGGTCCTCGAGCCGGTCTACGGGTTCCGCTCGCTGCTGCGGTTCAAGCGGAAGTTCGGCCCCGAACTCGAACCGCTGGTCCTCGCCTACCCGGACCCGGTCGCGCTGCCCGCGATCGGTGTCGCGGTGGTCCGCGCGTACCTGCCCGACCTGTCGCTCCGGCAGGCGCTCGCGCTGGTCCGGGGGCGCGGCTGAGCGCGTCCCGTCGGTGCGGGTGGTCAGGTCGGGGTGGGCGCGGGTAGCGCGGGTGGGCGCGTCCGCGTCCGCGCCCCGTCGACGCCCTGGTCGTCGGACGGGAGGCCCGCCACGCCTCCGAGACGCCGCGTGACGTCCGGCGGATGGTCCGGCCGCGACGGTCGGGGGGCTGGGGTATCGTCGGGGACACGCAAGCGCTCCGGGGTCGGTGCAAGTCCGAACCGGTGGTGACAGTCCACGAGCGCCGCGCCGGGTCCGCCCGGGGCGGGGTTGACCCGGTGCAATTCCGGGACCGACGGTGAAAGTCCGGACGGGAGGAAGCGCTGACGGAAGGTGACGGTCGTTCTGCGACCCCACCTGCCGCCCGCCGACGACCGTCGCGCGCCCTGGAGTCCCGTTGAGAGGACACCAGTGTTCACCGGCATCATCGAGGAACTCGGCACCGTCACCGCCGTCGACGAACGAGGCGACTCCGTCGCGCTCACCGTCCGCGGCCCGCTCGTCGTCTCCGACGCGCAGCACGGCGACTCGATCTCGGTCTCGGGCGTCTGCCTGACCGTCGTCGAGCAGACCCCGGAGACCTTCACCGCCTTCGTCATGAAGCAGACGCTCGACATGAGCGCCCACGGGTCGCTGCGGTCCGGCGACCGGGTCAACCTGGAGCGCGCCGCGTCGGTGGGGGACCGCCTCGGCGGCCACATCGTGCAGGGCCACATCGACGGCACCGCGACCGTCCTCGAGACCGACGACGGGGACGGCTGGCGGCGGGTGCGGTTCGCGCTGACGCCGCAGCTCAGCCCGCTCGTGGTCGACAAGGGCTCGATCGCCATCGACGGCGTCTCACTGACGGTCAGTGCGGTGTCGCCGGAGTCCACGGCGCCCGACGCCGCCTGGTTCGAGGTCAGCCTCATCCCGGAGACCCTGGCCGCCACCACGCTCGGTGCGCGGGTGCCCGGCGACCGCGTCAACATCGAGACCGACGTCCTGGCACGGCACGTCCGCCGGATGCTGCGGCTGGACGCTGCTGCCGCCGGTGCCGCCGGTGCCGCTGGTGCTGTCGCCGCCGGTGCGTCGGTCGGGGCGGAGGCCCGGTGATGGCCGCCGACACCGCCCCCGTCTCGCCCGCAGTCAGCACCGCGCCGGCGGTCACCACTGCCCCCGCCGCCGCCCCGGGGCTCTCCTCCGTCGAGCAGGCCATCGCCGCGATCGCCGCCGGTCGCCCGGTGATCGTCGCCGACGACGAACACCGTGAGAACGAGGGCGACGTCGTCCTCTCCGCCGAACTCGCCACCCCGGAGTGGATCGCCTGGACGGTCGCGCACTCGTCCGGGTTCATCTGCGCGCCCGTCAGCGCCGAGATCGCCGATGCCCTCGACCTGCCGCCGATGGTCCAGCACAACGAGGACGTCCGCGGCACCGCGTACACCGTCACGGTCGACGCGGCCGTCGGCGTGACGACCGGCATCAGCGCCCACGACCGGGCCCGCACGCTCCGGGTCCTCGCCGACCCGACCTCGGTCCGCGCCGACCTGCACCGCCCCGGGCACGTCGTGCCGCTGCGGGCACGGGCCGGCGGGGTCCGCGAGCGCGCCGGGCACACCGAAGCCGCGATCGACCTCGTCACCGCCGCCGGGCTGCGGCCCGCGGCGGCGATCTGCGAGATCGTCGACGAGCAGGGCGGCATGATGCGCCTGCCGGAGCTCGTCGGACTCGGGACACGCGAGGGCGTGCCCGTCATCACCATCGCCGCGCTGGCCACCTGGCTGGAAGCGGCCGACCGGGCGGCGGACGTCGCCCGCACCGAAGGGACACACGCATGAGCGGAGCAGGAGCGGCGGAGCGCGAGCTCGTCGACGGCAGCGGCATCCGGGTCGCGGTCATCGCCGGACAGTGGCACGACGTCATCGCGAACGGGCTCCTGGCCGGGGCGCAGCGCGAGATCGAACGACTCGGTGCCACGGCCCAGGTCGTCCCCGTGCCGGGTAGCTTCGAGCTGCCGGTCGTCGCGAAGGTCGCGCTCGAGTCCGGCTTCGACGCCGCGGTCGCCCTCGGCGTCATCATCCGCGGCGGTACCCCGCACTTCGAGTACGTCTCGGATGCGGCGACGAGTGGACTGACGAAGGTCGCGATCGAGACCGGCAAGCCCGTCGGCTTCGGCGTGCTCACCCTCGACGACGAGCAGCAGGGCATCGACCGTGCCGGCCTGCCCGGGTCGAAGGAAGACAAGGGCGCCGAGGCCGCACACGCCGCCATCGCCACCGCCGTCACCCTGCGGGAGCTGCGCACCAACGCCTGACCTGCGGCTGCAGGCGGAACGGCCTGCACACGCAGAACGGCCCGCGCATGCAGAACGGCCCGCGCATGCAGAACGGCCCCGTACCGAGAGGTGCGGGGCCGTTCTGCGTGTGCGGTGTGTGACTACCGCTTGCCGAACACGTGGATCGGCAGGAAGAAGGAGAGGCTCATCAGCAGCACGCCGGCGATGAACACGAAGGCCTGACCGGAGGCGACCTGGAACGCGAACCCGAACAGGTACATCGACACCAGCAGCAGCAGGATCGAGAAGACAGCAGCGATGACGCGGCCCACGGTGGTACCTCCGGGAATCAGCGGGTAGAACGAACTCAGTCTATCCCCAGGACCGGGTGCGCTGGTTCACGGAGCGGGTTTCGTCGCGATCAGGCGGTCGACGACCTGCAGCAGTGCCGCCATGTCCACCGAGGCCCGGTCCGGGCGGACGTCGCTCGCCGCCCCGAGGGACGCCGCGTGGTACAGCCCGTCGCCCAGGAGCTTGACGGCCTGCGCCGTGGGGACGTCCCCGAGCGCGTCGACCAGGGTGGCGAGCCAGGCGTTCTCGGTCTCGTCGAGGGTCCGGCCGGCCTCCTCGTACCCGGCCTGCTGCAGGCGCGAGGCGGCGAGCAGGGCCAGGTCGAGCTCACTGCCGACGAACTGGCAGTTCTCGACGAAGTAGCGCGCGGGACCGTCCTCGGCCGATCGCATCCGCTCGATGTCCAGCGCGGACAGGTCGGCGAGTCGTTCGCACAGCCCCTCGACCAGGGCCGCCTTGGAGCCGAAGTGGTAGAGCAGTCCGCCCTTCGAGACACCGGCGCGGGCGGCGACGGCGTCGAGGGTCGCGGGACGTTCGCCGTCCTCGCACACGATGGCGACGAAGCTGTCGAGGACGCGGTCGCGAGCACTTGCCATGCGCACGAGTCTAGGGACCCGCCGGGGTGAACAGTCGCCGTGAACGTTCACGCACCCTTGTCCGGCGGGCTGTCCGCGGATAGCCTCGCTCCGACCGTGAAGGTTCACGACGAACAGGATCCGCATGTCAGCGCAGACCGCGACCCCCACACCCACCACCAACGACACGACCCCCGGCTGGGCGGTCCTCGGCCTCGGGGGCATCGCCCGCCGCTTCCTCGCCCAGCTGTCCAGCAGCAGTGGCCGACTCGTCGCGGCCGGCAGCTCGTCGCTCGAGCGGGCCCAGGCCTTCGCGGACGAAGCCGCCGAGCACGGGTTCCCCGACGTCACCGCGGGCACCTACGACGACGTGCTCGCCGACCCGCGGGTGGACGCCGTCTACATCGCGACCGTGCACACCGGGCACGCAGCCCTCGTGCTCGCGGCGCTCCGGGCCGGCAAGGCCGTGCTCTGCGAGAAGCCGCTGACGCCGAACCACGGCACGACGATGGCGCTCGTCGACGCCGCCCGCCAGGCCGGGCTGCCGCTGGTCGAGGCGTTCATGTACCGCTTCCACCCGCAGACCGCCGCCTTCCTCGACCTCGTCCGTGACGGCGCGATCGGCACCGTCACCCACGTCGACGCCTCCTTCGCGTTCCGGACCGAGGAGCGCACCGGCCGGCTCTTCGACGTCGAGACCGCCGGCGGCGGGATCCTCGACGTCGGCTGCTACCCGGTCACCATGACCGCGGCGATCGTGCAGGCCGCCACCGGGGTCCGGGTCGCCGAGCCGGTCGAGCTGCACGCCGTGGGGACCCTCGGCCCGACCGGGGTGGACGAGTGGACCGTCGCCAGCGCGACGTACCCGACCGGCATCACCGCGAGCCTCCGCACCGGCGTCCAGGTCGAGGACACGAACGCCGTCGTCGTGCACGGCACCCGCGGCACGATCACGCTCCGCGACCCCTGGACCATCGGCGGCGACCCGGTGATCGAGGTCCGCACCGTCGACGCCGCACCGACCGAGACGTCCTTCGCGGGTGCCGCCCCCTACGGGCTCGAAGCCGACGCCACCATCGACGCACTCCGTGCCGGCCGGGTCGACGCACCGCAGATGACCACCGACGAGAGCCTCGCCGCCGCCCGCACGCTCGACCGCTGGCGCGCCGCGATCGGCCTGCGCTACCCGTTCGAGGCCGAGACCGCCGACATCCCCACCGTCAGCGGCCGCCCGCTCGCCGTCGCGTCCGACGCCCCGATGACGTACGGCCAGCTCCCCGGCATCGACAAGCGTGTCTCCCGTCTGGTGATGGGCGTCGACAACCAGCCCGACCTGGCGCACGCGAGCGCGATCTTCGACCACTTCGTGGAACAGGGCGGCACGGTCTTCGACACCGGGTACGTCTACGGCGGTGGCGTGCTCGAGGGCCGACTCGGCGCCTGGATCCGGAACCGCGGCATCCGGGAGGACGTCGTCGTCATCACCAAGGGCGCGCACACGCCGTACTGCGACCCGGAGTCGCTCACCCGCCAGCTGCTCGAGAGCCTGGAACGCCAGGGCACCGACTACGCGGACGTCTACATGATGCACCGGGACAACCCGGACATCCCGGTCGGGGAGTTCGTCGACGTCCTCGACGAGCACCGCCGCGCCGGCCGCATCCGGGTCTTCGGCGGATCGAACTGGACCCCCGCCCGCTTCGACGAGGCGAACGCCTGGGCCGCGGCGAACGGCAAGTACGGGTTCGAGGTGCTCAGCAACCACTTCGGCCTCGCCGAGGCGCTCGACGTCCCCTGGGCCGGGTGCGAGCACGTCACCGACGCCGCGTCCAAGCAGTGGCTCGAGGAGCGCCAGGTCCCGCTGCTGCCCTGGTCGTCGCAGGCCCGCGGGTTCTTCACCGGCCGTGCCCGACCGGACGACACCAGCGACGCCGAACTCGTCCGGTGCTACTACTCGGACGCCAACTTCGAACGCCTGCGCCGGGCTGAGGAGCTCGGCGCGCAGTACGGCGTCCCGGCGACCGCGATCGCCCTGGCCTACGTCCTGCACCAGCCGTTCCCGACGTTCCCGCTGTTCGGCCCGCGCACCATCGCCGAGGCCCGCTCGTCGATGCTCGGCCTGACCGTCGACCTCACGCCCGAGCAGGTGGCATGGCTCGACCTCCGCAGCTGACCGGCACCGCTGGCCGCGCGACGATCCTCGACGTCGCCGCGGCCGCCGGGGTCTCCCGGCAGACGGTCACCCGCGCGGTGAACGGTCTGCCGGGGATCAGCGACGCCACGAAGGAACGGGTCCTCGCCGCCGCCGCGGCGCTCGACTACCGGCCGTCCCGGTTCGGTCGGGGCCTCGTCTCCGGCGGCGCGCACCAGCTCGGACTGCTCGTCGACGACCTGCGGAACCCGTACTCACCCGAACTCGCCGCGGCGGTCCTCCGACTGGCCGCAGCCCGCGGGTGGAACGTGATGCTCGCCGACGTCGGCTTGGCGGGTGACTCGGACCGGTCCGTGCAGGACCTCGGCGCGCAGAGCGACGTCGTCATCGGCTACCTCGGCGCCCGCGCACCGGAGTGGATCGAGCACCTCGGTCCGGTGCCGGTCGTCGAGCTCGACCCGCACGGTGTCCCGGCCCGCGGCGCCGTGCGGCTCGACCCGACGGACGCGGTGGAGGCCCTCGCCGACCACCTGGTCTCGGTCGGGGTGAAGCACCCCCTCGTCCTCGACGCGCCCACGGTCGCCCGAGCGTCGGGGGAGCCGAGCACCCGTGGCGCCCTCCTGCTCGACGCGCTCCGCCGCCGCGGGTACCTGCCGGCGCACGTCGTCGCCACCGCGGCCTCGGCCGACGCGGGTGCCGCGGGGACGACCGCGGCGCTCGCGCGACACCCCCGCCTGGACGCCGTCGTGGCGTTCAACGACGTGATGGCCCTCGGCGCGCTCGCCGCCTGCCGTCGCGCCCACGCCGAGGTCCCCGACCGTGTCCGCGTCATCGGCATCGACGGGCTGACGCTCGGCACGCTCGTGGCGCCGACGCTCACCACGCTCGCGGTGGACCTCGACGAGGTGGCGCGGCACGCGGTCGACCTGGCACTCGGCATGCTCGACGGCTCGCTGCCACGGTCCGGCGCGTCCGTCGAGCGGGTCGTCCGCCACCGGCTGGTCGTGCGCGAGTCCGCCTGACCTGTGACCAGTCCTCCTGACCTGGGGACTGGTCGACCACCGGACGGGAGGCGCGGGTCGGGCCGGATCCGCGCCTCCCGTCCGCCATTGGTTGCATTTGCAACCACCACCGTCCGGACGGTACACTAACGGAACCCTGACGGGGCGCGTGACGACTTCCGCGTCCCGTCTCGTCTGCGCTCGGCCCCTCGTGGCCGACGGTGCGACACGCTCGAAGTCCTGGAGTCCGCCATGTCCGCCCTGCTCACCAGCCCCGTCGCCACCCGGATCACCACCAGCCGTGGCTCCCGGTTCGCCGCGCTCGCGGTGCTCATGCTGCCGGTGCTGCTCATCTCGGTCGACAACACCGTCCTGAGCTTCGCGCTGCCCTCGATCTCGCGCGCCCTGCACCCCGACGCGACCACCCAGCTCTGGATGGTCGACGCCTACCCGCTCGTGCTCGCCGGCCTGCTCGTCGTGATGGGCAGCATCGGGGACCGCATCGGCCGTCGTCGGATCCTGGTCATCGGCGCGACCGGGTTCGCCCTGCTCTCCGCCGCCGCGGCGTTCGCCACCGAAGCCTGGATGCTCGTCGCCGCCCGCCTCGCGATGGGTGTCTTCGGCGCGATGCTCATGCCGGCGACGCTCTCGATCATCCGGAACGTGTTCCCGGACGCCGGCGAACGGCGCCTGGCCTTGGCGGTCTGGTCGACGATGTTCGCCGCTGGCAACGCCCTGGGCCCGCTGGTCGGCGGTGTGCTGCTCGCGCACTTCCACTGGGGCAGCGTCTTCCTCGTCGCCGTGCCGATCCTGGTCGTGATGCTCGTCGCCGTGCCGTTCTGCGTGCCGGAGTCCCGCGACCCGGAGCCCGGGCCGGTCGACGTCCCGAGCATGCTGCTGTCCCTCGGCGCCCTCGCCCCCACGGTCTGGGCGATCAAGTCCCTCGTCCACCCGGAGGAGCGCGGTCTCGCGATCGCGATGGTCGCCGTCGGTGTGCTCTGCGGCATCGCGTTCGTCCGTCGGCAGCTGCGCTCCCGCACGCCGATGCTCGACATGCGCCTGTTCCGCAGCACCGCCTTCACCGGCAGCGTCCTGATGAACATGGCGGCGATGTTCTCGCTCACCGGGTTCCTGTTCTTCATCGCGCAGCACCTGCAGCTCGTCGCCGGCCTCGACCCGTTCGCCAGCGGTGTGGTGCTGATCCCCGGGGCTGTCCTGACGATCATCGCGGGCCTCGCCGTGGTGCCCGTCGTCGCCCGGGTCGCACCGCGCTGGGTCGTGTCCGTGTCGCTGCTGTTCTCGGCCGCCGCGTACGCCCTCGTCGCCGTGCTCGGCCACCACGCCTCGATCGCCGCGCTGGCGTTCGCGTTCGTGCTGCTCGGCATCGGCATCGGTGCGTCCGAGACCGTGACGAACGACCTCATCATCTCGACCGCGCCGGCGCACAAGTCCGGCGCCGCATCGGCGATCTCGGAGACCGCGTACGAGATCGGCGCCGTGCTCGGCACCGCCGTCCTCGGCACGATCCTCGCCACCGCGTACCGGGCACACGTCGTCGTGCCGGACGGGCTGTCCTCCACCGCGCACACCGCGGCGGGGGAGACCCTCGGCGGAGCCGTCGCCGCGGCCACGCAGCTCGGCGGGTCAGCGGGGCAGGCACTGCTGGAGTCCGCCCGTGCCGCCTTCGACTCCGGGGTCACCACGACGGCGGGCGTCGCTGCGGCGCTCATGGTCGTCGCGGCGGCCGGTGCCGTCGTCATGCTGCGGAAGCGCTGACCCGCCGCCGGTGCGGCCCGGTCCGGACCGCCGCGTCGGTGCGCGGGACGGGGCGCTCGCGCGGCGTCGCGGCACGCCCGGGGATGAGCCGATCCTGTGAATCATGGACCGGCACCCGGGCACAGGTCCTACGTTGGGAGGTGGCCGCGACGACCGCGGCCGCAGCCACGAACGAGGAA
>NZ_JASDDD010000058.1:0-20177 GCF_030407555.1 Curtobacterium sp. APC 4022 | reverse complement strand
GTGGAGCGTGGCCCGGGGGTGCTCGGTTGTGGAGGAGTGGACGTCAGACGCCGTGGTCGGCGTTGTACCGCTCCAGGGCTTCGTCGATCGGCCCGTCGAACAGCAGTCGTCCACCGTCGAGGTACAGCCCGCGGTCGCAGAACCGGCGCAGGTCCTTGTCGCTGTGCGAGACGAAGAACAGCGTCCGACCACCCGCCAGCAGCTCGTCGATCCGCCTGTAGCACTTCTCACGGAACTTCTTGTCGCCGACGGCCAGGACCTCGTCGACGAGGATCACCGGCTCGTCCAGGCGGGAGATCACCGCGAAGGCGATCCGGACCTTCATGCCGCTCGACAGGTGCTTGTACGGGGTGTCGACGAAGTCCGCGATCTCGGCGAACGCGATGATCTCGTCGAAGGCCGCGCGGATCTCCGCCCGGGACATGCCGTGCAGCCCAGCGGTCAGGAAGACGTTGTCGCGCACGGTCAGGTCGCCGACGAAGCCACCGGTGATCTCGATCAGGGGAGCGACGCCGGCGCCCACGTGGACCCGGCCCTCGTCGGGCAGCATCACCTGGGCGACGAGCTTGAGCAGCGTCGACTTGCCCTGGCCGTTCCGGCCCACGACACCGATCGCCTCGCCCGGGCGGACGTCGAACGACACGTTCCGGAGTGCCCAGAACTCGTCAGCCTTCCGACGACGCTGACCCCGACCGAAGAGGTCCTTGAAGCTCCGGCTGGCGCGGCGGTTCCGCTTGAACCGGATGCCGGCGTCGGTCACGGAGATGACCGGTGCGGTGGTGCTCGCGGTCGTCACGGGTTCGGTCGTGGCCATCACAGCTCCTTGAGGACGCGGTGCTCGCTGCGGCGGAACACGACGACACCGACGACCAGGACGATGCCCGTGACGACGACCGACGCGAGCACTTCCTTCCAGTCCAGCTGGCTCGGGAAGAACGCCGAGCGGTAGATGCCGAAGATCCCGCTCAGCGGGTTGATCGCGGCGATGTCGTGCAACGCCTTCGGCAGCGCCTGCGTGCCGTAGATGATCGGCGATGCGTAGAACAGGAAGCGCAGGACGAGCTTCACCGCGCGTTCGAGGTCGCGGAAGAACACCACGAGCGGTGCGACGATGAGCCCGAGGCCGTAGACGAGCGTGGCCTGCAGGACGATGGCGAGCGGCCAGAGCACGACCTGCCAGTGCAGGTGCGCCCCGGTGGCGATGACGAACACCGCGAGCACCGGGATGCTCAGCAGGAACTCGATGGCCTTGGACGCGTCGATGCGGGCGACCCAGATGCTGCGCGGGATCGTCGTCGACCGGATCAGCTTGGCTTCCTTGATGAAGGCCCGGGTCGAGTCCGAGACGCCGCCGGTGAACCACATCCAGGGCAGCAGCGCCGTCAGCAGGAAGACGATGTACGGCTCTTCGCCCACCTTGCCGCGGTGGAAGACCTGTGTGAAGACGAACCAGTAGATCGCCGACATGACCAGCGGGTCGAGGATCGACCAGAAGTACCCGAGTGCCGAGGTCGAGTACCGCACGCGCAGGTCGCGGACCGTCAGCAGCCAGAGCGCCTGGCGGTACCGTCGCGCGGAGCCACGGGCTGCCGGCGGTGCCGAGGCGAGGCCTGCGGCCGCAGACGGTGGCGTGGTCGCCGGCTGCGTGCGCTCAGGCTGCGCGGTCGGGTGCGCGTCAGTCATGGGTTCCCTCCGGCCGGGACCGCACCGAGGGGCGGCCACCCGGGCCGGTGGTCCGGATCAGGGGATCCTGACCCGTTCAGGCGAACAGGTCGTTCGCGCGCTGCAGGTCCTCGGCGAAGTCGATCTCGACCGCGTACAGGTCGGAGATGTCGATCGGCGTCCAGCGTAGTCCGTCCTCGGCGATGGCAGCCTCGATGCCGCCCTCGAAGTACTCCTGGTCGTCGACCCGGCCGAGCTGGCGGATCAGCGCCTGCTTGTCGGCTGCGGAGACGTGGTTGATGCCCACGGCCTCGCCCAGACCCCCGACGACCTTCTTCGAGAGCTTCGCGATGAAGCCCTCGGCGTCGACGGTGTACTTGACCTCTTCGTCGGAGACCTTCTCGGTGTTCACACTGACGAACGACCGACCCTCGTCGATCATGTCGGCGGCGCGGACGAGGGCCATCGGGTCGAAGACCACGTCGCCGTTCATCCAGAGGACACCGCTCTTGCCGGTCGCCTTGAGCGCACGGAGCAGGCTCTTCGAGGTGTTCGTGGAGTCGTAGGACTCGTTGTAGACGAAGTTCGCCTCGGGGAACGCCTCGACGATGTACTCCGACTTGTAGCCGACGACGATCGTGACCCGCGCGCTGGACCCGAAGGCGGCGCGGATGTTGTCGAACTGCTGCTGCATGATGGTGCGGCCGTCGCTGAGCTCGGTGAGCGGCTTCGGCAGGCTGCGCCCGAGGCGGCTGCCCATCCCCGCTGCGAGGATGACGATCTGCGTGGTCATGCTGGTCCCTTCCGGTGTCCGCCGCGTCCCGTCCGCCCCGGAGGGTGGAGGTCCACACTGGAGGACACGTCGAGCGTGTCCTGACGGGCACTTCGATACGGCTTCCTCGGATACTGCACCCACCGCGTTCGAGTTGGCCGGGAGTCGCGTGGTCCGGAGCGCAGAACGCCCCGGTCAGCAACCGCTCCGGGAGCGCTGCGGGCAGGTTTCCGAGTGGTGAACACTCCGTCGTGTCTCGGTGAATGATACGGAACCAGGCGGTGTCGGGGTACGGGTCGGACGGCATCGTGTTCAATTCGTGACCCGGTCCGACACGGCTCAGCGAGCGGTCGGAACCGTTGGTACGGTTGGCCTCGTGTCGGCAGGAACAACGGGAAACGACGACGTCTACAGCACGTCGGACGCTGCGTGGACCGTCGACGCGGACGACGACGGCACGACCGTCGCCCAGGGGACGGGCGACGACGACCACGACGACACGGGGGACACGGGTGCGTACGGCGCAGCCGCGGGTGACGACATGACGGACGACAGGACCGGCTCGGCGACCGAGGCAGGGGCGGACACCCGCCCCGCCGGGTCACCGACGCAGGCGAGCGCAGCCACGCAGGCCGGGACGGCCACGCCGCCGCGTCCGGGGAAGAAGCGGGACAAGCGTTCCGGACGCGCGACCCGGCCGCAGGGCGCCGCGTCACGCCCGGGCGACGGCCAGGACGTCCGTCGCGACGGCCAGGAGGCCCGGAGCGGCTCCGGGACGCCGGCCGCGTCCACGACGAAGCGGCCCACGGGCCGGCCCAACGTGCCGCAGCAGCCCGTCGTGCTCCGCGCCGAGGGCCTGGTCAAGCGCTACGGCCAGACCCTGGCGGTGGACGACGTCGACCTGGAGATCCGGAAGGGCTCGATCTTCGGGGTCGTCGGGCCGAACGGCGCCGGCAAGACGACGACGCTCTCGGTCCTCACCGGCCTCCTGCGTCCGGACGCCGGCACCGTCACCGTGCTCGACCACGACGTCTGGGCCGACCCGACCGCCGCGAAGCGGGCGATGGGGGTGCTGCCGGACCGGCTCCGTCTGTTCGACCGGTTGACCGGCGCGCAGATGCTCTTCTACTCGGCCACGCTCCGCGGGCTGGACGGCAAGACCGCCCGGAGCCGCAGCGCGGACCTGGCCGAGGCGTTCGGTCTCGGCGACGCGCTCGGACGTCCGGTCGCCGACTACTCGATGGGCATGGCGAAGAAGATCGCCCTGGCCGCCACCCTCATCCACTCGCCGCGCGTGCTCGTGCTCGACGAACCGTTCGAGTCAGTCGACCCGGTCAGCGCGACGACCATCACCGACATCCTGCGGCGCTACACCGCGGGTGGCGGCACCGTCGTGCTCTCCAGTCACTCGATGGAACTCGTCCAGCGCACGTGTGACTCGGTGGCGATCATCGTCGGCGGCAAGGTCCTGGCCGCCGGCACCATGGCGCAGGTCCGCGGCCGTCGCTCCCTGGAGGACAAGTTCGTCGAACTCGCCGGCGGACGCCCCGTCGCAGAGAGCATGGAATGGTTGCACAGCTTCTCCGGCTGAGGGCCGACCTGCTCGCGGGCGAGGTCCGTGGTGGTGCGCGCCGCGCGGTCGCCGTCGTCCTCGGCAGCCTCGTCGCCCTGGTCGCCGTCCTCTGGGCCGCGTCCGTCCTCGGTGGGCTCCGGACCGCCGACCCCCTCGTGGCCCGCACCGTCGTGGTCCTGGTCGGCACGGCGGTGGCCCTCGGCTGCACGCTGATCCCGTTCGCCGTCGGTGTCTACGACCAGCTCGACCCCCGGCGTTTCACCGCGTTCGGCATCGGGCAGCGTGACCTGGCCGTCGGCCTCGGCCTGGCAGGCCTCCTCGGCATCCCGGTCGTCGCGGTCGCCGTGCTCGCCGTCGCGCAGGTCGTCACCTGGAGCCGCGGTGCCGGTCCGGCCCTGATGGCCGTCGTCGCCGCGGTGCTCGTGCTCGCCACCACCGCCCTGCTCATCCGGGTCGGCAGCACGCTCGGAGCGCTCGCGTTCGCGGGGCACCGACCCCGGGAGGCCACCTGGCCGGTGGTCCTGGTCGGCATCGTCCTGGTGCTGCCGTCGGCCGCCCTCCTGCTCCGTCCCCACTGGCTCGACCTCGCCGCACCCGGGCTCCAGCGGCTGGCCGACGTCGCCGGCTGGACGCCCTGGGGTGCCGCGTGGGCCGTGCCCGCGGACGTCGCGGCCGGTCACGCCGGCACGGCCGTCGCCCGGCTGCTCGTGGCGCTCGTCGTCGTGGGCCTCCTCGGTCTCGCCTGGTGGGCCCTGGTCGGGCGGGTGCTCGTCGCCGTGCCGCACCCGGTGCGCGTGCACCGACACCGCACGCTCGGCTGGTTCGACCGGCTCGGCGCGACCCCGTTCGGTGCCGTCGCAGCCCGCGCGCTGACCTACTGGACCCGCGACCCGCGGTACCGCAGCTCGTACCTGATCCTGGTGTTCGTGCCGCTCGTGGTGCTGCCGCTCGGCATCGCCGGGGTGCCGTGGGCGTGGACGGCCCTGGTGCCGCTGCCGCTGATGGCCCTGATCGCCGGGTTCCTGCCGCACAACGACGTCTCGTACGACAACACGGCCGTCTGGCTGCACGTCGCCTCGGGCGCTCCGGGCTGGACCGACCGACTCGGTCGCCTGGTGCCGCTCATCGTCGTCGGCGTCCCGCTGCTCGTCGCCGGAGCCGCCGTGTCGGCCGCGCTGTACGGCGACATGGAGGCGTTCCCGCTGCTCGTCGCGGTCTCCGCCAGCGGTCTGCTCGGCGGGCTCGGCCTGTCGAGCATCGTGTCGGTCGCCCTGCCGTACCCGACCGTCCGACCGGGCGACCACCCGTTCCACCAACCGCAGGCCGCGGGCGCGACGGCGACGTTCGCACAGACCCTGATGGTCGTCGGGACGGTGCTGTGCATGGTGCCCGCCGGGTGGTTCGCCGTCCGCGCGCTCATCGGGGCGGAGGACCCGTCGACGGCGCTCGTCCTCGGCGTCGGGATCGGTGTCGGCGTCGTCGTCCTGGCGATCGGCGTGGCCGTCGGCGGCGCGGTGTTCGACCGACGCGGGCCGGACCTCCTGGCCGCCGCCCAGCGGAACTGACGCCCGGGGCCACGTGCGCCCACAGCGTGACCGATCCGCCGACGGACCGGGTCCTGACGACGTACCCTGGTGACATGAGCACGACGGAACCCGGCGGTGGCGGCCTCGACGTGATGGACCGCGAACTCGAGAAGCTCCTGGAAGAGGAGGCGATCGAGCCCGGCGACCACGAGCGCTTCTCGCACTACGTCAAGAAGGACAAGATCCTCGAGTCCGCCCTGACCGGCAAAGCCGTCAAGGCGCTCTGCGGCAAGAAGTGGATCCCCGGACGCGACCCCGAGAAGTTCCCGGTCTGCCCGGACTGCAAGGCCATCTACGAGAAGATGAAGTCCGAGTGACCCCCGCCGACGCTGCTCACACGAGCAGCGTCGGGATGGCCGGGTCGCCGCGGCCGATGCGCTCGGCGTCCGCCGGCAGCTCCGCCTTGGCCCGCTTGTGGTGCGCCCGGGCGGCTTCGACACCGGCGGGACCGAGGAACGCCGGATCGACCTCCCCGTGGGTGACCACCGGCACGAGCAGGTCCCGCTCGTCCGGGCTGACCGACCCCGAGGTCAGCACGACCTCGGCCGTGGCGATGCCGTTCCGGAGGCGCCGACCCGCTTCCTTCCGACCGCCGACGGACGCCTTCTCGGCGGACTTCTTCGCCACCGGCACCCACTCGCCCGCGGGGGAGTGGTGCGCGACGAGCTTGAAGACCATGCCGGCGGCGGGGTGGCCCGAGCCGGACACGACCGAGGTGCCGACGCCGTAGGAGTCCACCGGGGCGGCACGGAGTGCGGCGATCGTGTACTCGTCGAGGTCGTTCGTCACGGTGATCTTCGTCGCCGTCGCACCGAGCCGGTCGAGCTGGGCACGGACCGACGCCACGACGGAGGGCAGGTCGCCGCTGTCGATCCGCACCGCGCCGAGCTTCCCCTCGGTCAGGCGGACGGCCGTCTCGACCGCGGCCTCGATGTCGTAGGTGTCCACGAGCAGGGTGGTACCGCTGCCGAGTGCGTCGAGCTGGGACCGGAACGCGGCTTCCTCCGAGTCGTGCAGCAGCGTGAAGGCGTGGGCCGCCGTGCCCATCGTCGGGATGCCCCAGGTCCGGCCCGCCTCGAGGTTGCTGGTGGCGCCGAAGCCAGCGATGTACGCGGCCCGGGCGGCGGCGACGGCGTTCCACTCGCCGGTGCGGCGGGACCCCATCTCGGCGAGCGGACGACGGTCGGCCGCGGACACCATGCGTGCCGCGGCGGAGGCGATCGCCGAGTCGGCGTTGAACACGCTGAGCGCCAGGGTCTCGAGCATCACGGCCTCGGCGAAGGTGCCCTCGATCTGCAGCACGGGGGAGTTCGGGAAGAACACCTCGCCTTCGCGGTAGGCGCGGACGTCCCCGGAGAACCGGTAGTCCGCCAGCCAGCGGGCCGTGCCCTCGTCGATGACGCGCCGGTCGCGCAGGAAGCCGATCTCCGCGTCCCCGAACCGGAACTCGGTCAGCTGCGTGAGGAAGCGTCCGAGGCCCGCCGCGACGCCGTAGCGGCGCCCGTCCGGCAGCCGGCGGGCGAACACCTCGAAGACGCAGCGGCGGTCGGCGGTGCCGTCCTTCAGCGCGGCGTCGACCATGGTGAGTTCGTACTGGTCGGTCAGGAGTGCGGTGGTCACGTCTCCGACCCTAACCAGGACCGGGTGCGCCGGCCCGGATCGTGTCCCGGAACGGTGGACAACGGCGGTGCCGGGGCGATCTGTGGACGGGAGGCCCGTGCCACGTCCCGCGGGCGGCGCGCGTCGGTACGCTGGTCACCGTGACGGATGCACCGATCGGAGTCTTCGACAGCGGCGTCGGCGGACTCACGGTGGCCCGCGCGATCATCGACCAGCTGCCGCGCGAGAGCATCCGCTACGTCGGGGACACCCGGCACTCGCCGTACGGGCCGAAGCCGATCGCCGACGTCCGGCGGTACGCGCTCGAGGTCATGGACGACCTGGTCGACCAGGGCGTCAAGGCCCTCGTGATCGCCTGCAACACCGCGAGCTCGGCCGTCCTCCGCGACGCCCGGGAACGCTACGAGCAGGCGTACGGCATCCCCGTCGTCGAGGTCATCCAGCCCGCTGCCCGTGCCGCCGTCAAGCAGACCCGCACCGGCCGGATCGGCGTCATCGGCACGATCGGCACCATCGCCTCCCGCGCGTACGAGGACGCCTTCGCCGTCGCCGCCGACGTCACCCTGACCACCGCCGCGTGCCCCCGCTTCGTCGAGTTCGTCGAGGCCGGTGACACCTCGTCCGCCCAGCTGCGCGAGGTCGCCGCCGGGTACCTCGCACCGGTGCGGGACGCCGGCGTCGACACCCTCGTCCTCGGGTGCACGCACTACCCGCTGATGTCCGCCGCGATCCAGTACGTGATGGGGCCCGACGTCACACTGGTGTCCAGCGCCGAGGAGACCGCGAACGACGTCTACCGTCGGCTCGTCGAACACGGCCTCGAGCGCACCGGCACCGAACCGCCGAGCTACGCGTTCGAGGCCACCGGCGCCGACGAGGCCGGCTTCGTCCGCCTCGCCCGCCGGTTCCTCGGGCCCGAGGTCGCCTCCGTCGGGCACCTCGAGACAGGCGCCATCACCCTGCCCCGCGGGCGCGACGTGTCGGCGACCAGCCGCACGACCTGACCCGCCGCACGACCTGACCCGCCCCGACCACCCGCACCGTGCCTCCAGGCCGGACCGAGAGGAACCCATGAACGCCACCGACGGCACCGTCCGCATCGACGGCCGGACCACCACCGACCACCGACCCGTCACCATCGAACGCGGCTGGAGCACCCAGGCCGAGGGCAGCGCGCTCATCTCGTTCGGCAACACGAAGGTGCTCTGCACCGCCTCGTTCACCAACGGCGTCCCGCGCTGGATGGCCGGCAAGGGGACCGGCTGGGTCACCGCCGAGTACTCGATGTTGCCGCGGTCCACCAACGAGCGGATGCAGCGCGAGTCGATCAAGGGCAAGGTCGGCGGGCGCACGCACGAGATCTCCCGGCTCATCGGGCGGTCGCTGCGCGCCGTCGTCGACATGAAGGGCCTGGGCGAGAACACCCTCGTGCTCGACTGCGACGTGCTGCAGGCCGACGGCGGCACCCGCACCGCCTCGATCACCGGCGCCTACGTGGCGATGGCCGACGCGATCGAGTGGGGCCGCGAGCGCGGGTTCATCGGCAAGAAGGCGACGCCGCTCACCGACAGCGTGCAGGCGATCTCGGTCGGGATCGTCGGCGGGGTGCCGATGCTCGACCTGGCCTACGAGGAGGACAGCCGCGCCGACACCGACATGAACATCGTCACCACGGGGTCCGGCAAGTTCATCGAGGTCCAGGGCACGGCGGAGCACGCACCGTTCGACCGCGACGAGCTGAACGCGCTGCTCGACCTCGGGCTGGCCGGCAACGCCTCCCTCGCGGCCGTGCAGCGCTCGGCGCTGGGACTCGCATGACCGACACCGCCCGCACGGTCGTCCTGGCGACGCACAACCAGGGCAAGGTCGTCGAGCTGCGGGACATCCTCGGTGACGCCCTGGGTGGGGTCGAGCTCGTGGCGTACGACGGGCCCGAACCGGTCGAGGACGGCGACACCTACGCCGCGAACGCGCTCATCAAGGCGCGCGCCGCGGTCGCCCACACCGGGCTGCCGGCCCTGGCGGACGACTCCGGCATCGCGGTCGACGCCCTCGACGGGGCACCCGGCATCCACTCGGCCCGGTACGCCGGCACCCGGGTGGACGCGGACAACATCGCGCTGCTGCTGCAGAACCTGGACGGTGTCGTCGAGCGGACCGCGGCGTTCGTCTGCGCGGCCGCGTTCGTCACGCCCTCCGGGGTCGAGCACGTGTTCGAGGCGGTCTGGAACGGCGAGGTCCGCACCGAGCCGATCGGGGACGGCGGGCACGGCTACGACCCGGTGTTCCAGCCGGACGACGCCGACCGCTCGGCGGCGCAGCTGACCCGCGCTGAGAAGAACGCGCTGAGCCACCGGTCGAAGGCGTTCCGGGGCATCGCGCCGATCGTCCGCGAGTGGTTCGCGGGCGAGGCGCCGCAGGCCTGAGGCCGGCGCGGGGCGCGGGCGGCCGCCCTCCCGCGCTGCGGGCCGGCCGCGGTACCGATCGGCGTCGCACAACAGGAACCGGCTCGAACCACGGCATGCCGTGGTTCGAGCCGGTTTTCGTTGTGCGGGTCCCGCTCGCGCCGGGCCGCCGGCCGCGGCGGCGGCCGGCAGCGCCGGGCGCCGGCAGCGCCGGCAGCGCCGGCAGCGCCGGCAGCGCCGGGCCAGCCCCGGGCCGCCGGCAGTCGGCTCGCGGGCCGCGGCGCCCGGCGCCCGGCGCCCGGCGTCCCGGCCTGGCCGCGGGCCGGCCGCGGTGCCGATCGGCGTCGCACAACAGAAACCGCTTCGAACCGCGGGATGCCACGGTTCGAGGCGGCTCCTGTTGTGCGGATTCCGCTCGCGCCGGGCCGGGCGCCGGCAGGGCCGGGCGCCGGCAGCGCCGGCCGCCGGCAGCGCCCGCTTCGCCGGGCCGGCTCCGGGCGGCCCGCGCCGCCGGCCTACGGCTGCTCGGGCTCGCGCTGCTTGGCCTTTCGGGCGTTCCGGAAGTAGGTGATCGCGGCGGGGACCACGGTGACGACGACCGCCGCGAGCAGGATCACGTCGATGTAGTTCCGCACGATGTACGCCACCGCGGGGATGTACCCGAGGAAGTACCCGAGGAACGTGACCCCGACACCCCAGATGACCGCGCCGACGGCGTTGTACAGCGAGTACTTCTTGTAGTTCATCCGGCCCACACCGGCGGCGATCGGGGCGAACGTCCGGACCACGGGGACGAAGCGCGCCAGGATCACCGCGAGGGCACCGTACTTGTGGAAGAACGCGTTCGTCCGGTCGACGTTCGCCTTCGAGAACAGTCCGCTGTCCTTGCGTTCGAAGATCGGCGGCCCGGCCTTCTTGCCGATGTAGTAGCCGAGCTCACCGCCGAGGAACGCCGCCGCGCCGATCATCAGCGCGACGACCCAGATCGGGATCCCGCCGATCTGGCCGTGACGGTCGAAGGCGAACAGGCCGGTGATGACGAGCAGGCTGTCGCCCGGGAAGATGAACCCGATCAGCAGCCCGGTCTCGGCGAAGATGATGGCGCACACGACGAGCACGGCGAAGGCCCCGAAGTGGTCGAGGATGTACTGCGGATCCAGCCAGGGGATCAGGGCGAGTGCGACGGAGTGCATGGTTCTTCCGGTCGGCGGGCGAGGGCGGATGGAGCACCCGCCGGACCGAGGGTACCGTGCGGGCGTGTCGGGGCCGTCCGTCGGAGTGCTGACGTCCGACGCGACCCGGCGCGCGAGCCCGCAGGCCGTCCGGTGCGGAAGGAGGGACTCGAACCCTCACGCCGGAGCACAGGAACCTAAATCCTGCGTGTCTACCAATTCCACCACTCCCGCTGGCCGACCCAGTGTACGCAGCGGGGCGGGTGGCGGAGGTGGGGCGGGCCTCCCGGCCGGCCGGCGACGCCCGAGCGGGCGACGCCCGAGCAGGCGACGCGCGACCAGGCGACCCCGGAGCGGGCCGGTCAGCGCAACGTGCGGGGGAGGTACCGCGGCACGTACCGGAGCAGGATGCCCGCGCCGACCAGGCCGAGCACGCCCATCACGCCGCTGGCGACCGCGATGGTCGCCAGCGCCGTGACGCCCGAGATGACGAGCGGTGCGGCAGCCGACCCGAGGTCCCCGGTGAACCGCCAGGCGCCGAGGAACGGTGCCGGCCGGTCCGCGGGTGCCAGGTCGGCGCCGAGCGTCATGAGGATGCCGGAGCCGACGCCGTTCGCCAGGGACATGGCCATCGCGACCGCGATGAACCAGCCGACGCGGGCGTCGAGGTGGTCGCTCCAGGCGAGCAGGAAGTAGCAGATGCTCAGGCCGAGCATGCAGGGCAGCGCACTCGCCAGGCGTCCCCAGCGGTCCATGATCTGCCCGCTCGTGTAGAACAGCGCGAAGTCGACGGCACCGGCGATGCCGATCACCAGGGCGGCGGTGGAGTCGTCGAGCCCGACGCTGACGGCCCAGAGCGGCAGGATCACCTGACGTCCGGCGCGCATCGCCCCGATCAGCGCGGCGCCGCTGCCCAGGCGGACGAGGACCCGGTGGTGAGCGCGGATGGTCTGGAAGAGGCCCTGCGACTCATCCTTGACGAACTGCTCGCCCTCGAGCGCGGCCGGCGTCGCCGGGTCCGTCGCGTGGTCGGCTGCGGTCGCGGTCGCGGTCGCGGTCGGCCGGGAGGCGCGGCTCGGCCGCTGCAGACCGCGCACGCCCGTCGCGGGGTCGCGGATGACGAGGAGCACGACGGCGGCGCCGAGACAGCAGACGACGTGGACCCAGAACGCGCTCTGGGTCGTGCCGGTGAGGTGGATGACCCCGGCCGCGAGGAACGGACCGACGAAGTACCCGAAGCGGAACACCCCGCCGAGGCTCGAGAGCGCGCGGGCCCGGATCCGCAACGGGATCGCGGTCGTCATGTACGCGTGCCGGGCGAGCGCGAAGACCGCGGTGGACAGGCCGACCAGGAACACGCCGATGGCCAGGACGAGGGGGTTCGGGGCGACCGTGCACACGAGCAGGCCGACCACCGAGACGACGGCCGCGCCGATCATCGCGTTGCGCTCGCCGATCCGCGCGACGACGACGCCCGAGGGCACGTCGCCGATGAGCTCCCCGACCAGGATCAGCGAGGCGACGAAGCCGGCGATCGCCAGGCTCGCCCCGAGGGAGTCCGCGGCGATCGGGATGATCGGGATGATCGCGCCCTCGCCGATCGCGAAGAGCGCGGCGGGCAGGAACCCGGACAGCAGGACGCCGCGGAGGTCGAAGGCGTCGTTCGTGGTGCTCGTCATCGTCGAGCAACGGTACGCCGTGTCGGAGTTACCCTGGACGCATGCGTGTTCTGGCGGCGATGAGCGGTGGGGTCGACTCGGCGGTGGCCGCGGCCCGGGCGGTGGACGCCGGCCACGACGTCGTCGGGGTGCACCTGGCACTCAGTCGGATGCCCGGCACCCTGCGAACGGGCAGCCGTGGGTGCTGCACGATCGAGGACTCGATGGACGCGCAGCGCGCCGCCTCGGCCCTGGGGATCCCGTACTACGTGTGGGACTTCTCGGCGCGGTTCAAGGAGGACGTCGTCGACGACTTCGTGGCCGAGTACCAGGCCGGCCGCACCCCGAACCCCTGCATGCGCTGCAACGAGCGGATCAAGTTCGCGGCCCTGCTCGAGAAGGCCCTGGCCCTGGGGTTCGACGCCGTCGCGACCGGGCACTACGCCTCGATCGTGACCGCGCCGGACGGTTCTCGTGAACTGCACCGCTCGGCGGCGTGGGCGAAGGACCAGTCCTACGTGCTCGGTGTCCTGACGGCGGAGCAGCTGCAGCACGCGATGTTCCCGCTCGGGGCCACCCCGTCGAAGGACGAGGTCCGTGCCGAGGCCGCCGCCCGCGGGCTGACGGTCGCGCAGAAGCCGGACTCGTACGACATCTGCTTCATCCCCGACGGCGACACCCGCGGCTGGCTCGCCGACCGCGTGGGCAGCGAGACCGGTGACGTCGTCGAGCGTGACGGCACGGTCGTCGGCAGCCACGACGGCGCCCACGGCTACACGGTCGGGCAGCGTCGCGGTCTCGCGCTCGGACGCCCCGCGGCGGACGGCAAGCCCCGCTTCGTGCTCGAGATCCGCCCGAAGGACAACACCGTCGTCGTCGGGCCGAAGGAAGCGCTCGACGTCGCCTCGCTCTCCGGCACCCGGTACACCTGGGCCGGCGCGGCACCGGCGGACCCGTCGACCCCGTTCCGCTGCGACGTGCAGATCCGGGCGCACGCCGACCCGGAGCCCGCGACCGCACACGTCGAGGACGGCGCGCTCGTGGTCGTCCCGGACGAGCCGCTGTCCGGCGTCGCCCCCGGGCAGACCGCCGTCGTGTACGTCGGCACCCGGGTGCTCGGCCAGTGCACCATCGACACGACGGTGTCGGCAGCGCCCGTCCCGGCCTGAGGACCCTGTCCCGGCCTGACGACCCTGCCCCGGCCGCTGCGACCGGGGTCGGTGGCGCACGGTAGAACTGACACATGAGCGACACCGACGCGACCTTCGAGACCATCGACCCCGCAGGCCTCGACGCCGCGCAGGCCGCTCGAGAGGTAGACCGGCTGCGCGCCCGACTGAACGAACTGCGGCACGCCTACTACGAGGGCAACGGCTCGCCCGCGTCCGACGCCGAGTACGACACGATGATGCACCGGCTGGACGCGATCGAGCAGCGGTTCCCGGAACTCCTGACCGAGGACAGCCCGACGCAGACGGTCGGCGGGCAGGCGCAGACCACGCAGTTCGCCCCGGTCGAGCACGCCGAGCGGATGCTGAGCCTCGACAACGTCTTCAGCCCCGAGGAACTGACCGACTGGGCGCTCAAGGTCCAGCGGGACGCCGGTGCCGAGCGGGTCCGCTTCCTGTCCGAGCTGAAGATCGACGGGCTCGCCATCAACCTGCGGTACGAGCACGGTCGGCTCGTCTCGGCCGCCACCCGTGGGGACGGCGTGGTGGGCGAGGACGTCACCGGCAACGTCCGGACGATGGGCACGATCCCGGACCGGCTCGCCGGTAGCGGCCACCCGCCCCTGGTGGAGGTCCGTGGCGAGATCTTCTTCCCGGTCGCGCAGTTCGACGAGCTGAACGCCCGGCAGCGCGACGCCGGCGAGCGGGTGTTCGCGAACCCGCGGAACGCCGCTGCGGGGTCCCTCCGCCAGAAGGAGGAGGGCAAGTCCGCAGGCAAGCGCGAGCTCATGGTCGACCGGCTGCGGCGCCTCCGGATGCTCGTGCACGGCATCGGGGCCTGGCCGGTCGCCGAACTCGAGCGCGACACCGACGTCCGCGCCCAGTCCGAGGTCTACGAGCTGCTCCACGAGTGGGGCCTGCCGACCGGCACGCACCACCGCGTGTTCGACTCGGTGGACGAGGTCCTGGGCTTCGTCAAGGACTACGGCGAGCGTCGCTCCGCGGTCGAGCACCAGATCGACGGCATCGTCATCAAGGTCGACGACCTCGGGCTGCACGAGGAACTCGGGTCGACCAGCCGGGCTCCGCGCTGGGCGATCGCCTACAAGTACCCGCCGGAAGAGGTCCACACGAAGCTGCTCGACATCGTCGTCAGCGTCGGCCGTACCGGTCGGGCCACCCCCTTCGCCGCGATGGAGCCGGCCGAGGTCGCCGGGTCCGTCGTCCGTCAGGCCACCCTGCACAACCAGCAGGTGGTGAAGGCGAAGGGTGTCCTGATCGGCGACACCGTCGTGCTCCGCAAGGCCGGCGACGTGATCCCCGAGGTCCTCGGCCCGGTGGTCGAGCTCCGCGACGGCACCGAGCGCGAGTTCGTGATGCCGACCGACTGCCCGGAGTGCGGCACCCCGCTCCGCCCGGCGAAGGAGGGCGACATCGACCTCCGCTGCCCGAACGCCGAGAGCTGCCCGGCGCAGGTGCGCGGCCGGGTGGAGCACATCGCCTCCCGCGGTTCGCTCGACATCGAGGGCCTGGGCGAGGTGGCCGCCGCCGCGCTCACCCAGCCGGTGTTCCCGGAGACCCCGCCGCTGGTGACCGAAGCCGGGTTGTTCGACCTGACGCTGGAGGACATCGTCCCGATCGAGGTCGTCGTCCGGGACGCCGAGACCGGCATGGAGAAGACCGAGGACGGCGGCGCCCCGAAGCGCGTGACCCCGTTCAGCCGGGCGAGGAAGAAGACCGACCCGCCGTTCGACCCGGAGGCCCGCGGTGCGGACTACACGGGCGAGCCGAGCCGGTACCCGTCCAAGAACGCGTTCGAGATGCTCGCGAACATCGACGCCGCGAAGACGAAGCCGCTGTGGCGGATCCTGGTCGGCCTGAACATCCGCCACGTCGGACCCGTCGCGGCCCGGGCGCTCGCGAACCACTTCGGGTCGCTCGACGCGATCCGGTCGTCCTCGCGTGACGAGCTGGCCGCGGTGGACGGGGTCGGCGGGATCATCGCCGACGCGCTGCTCGACTGGTTCGAGGTCGACTGGCACCGCGAGATCATCGACCGCTGGACGGCCGCGGGCGTGCAGCTCACGACCCCCGGACACCCCGGGCCGGGAGCCGCGACCGAAGCGGGCGGGGTGCTCGCAGGCATCACGGTCGTCGCGACCGGCTCGCTCGAGGGCTTCAGCCGCGAGGGTGCGCAAGAGGCGATCATCGCCGCCGGTGGGAAGGCCGCGTCGAGCGTCAGCAAGAAGACGGACTTCGTCGCCGCGGGCCCGGGTGCCGGCTCGAAGCTGACGAAGGCGGAGCAGCTCGGACTGCGGATCATCGACGCCGAGCAGTTCGCGCTGCTCGTGACCGAGGGGCCGGCCGCGCTCGGCGACCCGGTACCGGCCGAGCCCGAGCCCGCTCCGGACGCCGCCGAGCCGCAGTAGAGGGCCATGCACGGCCGCGCGCGAAGCGGCCCCTGCGACGCACCCCGGTGTGACCCCAGTTCGGGGGTCATGTTGCATCCCGCATGACCCCCGAAGGGCCGGATCTCCCTAAGCTCGACAGAGCATCACCTGTCGTCTGCAGGGGAACGACAGGCTGGCCTTCCCGGGGGAGACCCGTTTGCTGATCATCGCCGCGGCTCTGTTGACCGCCTCGATCCACTCGCTGGGAGTCGTCGAGGCCCCCGCCGTGCCCGCTTCCGTCGTCGCGTCGGCCGCCGTCGGGACTCCTGGACCCCGAGCGTCCGACCACGTGTCCGGACCGGCCGTCGAGGCGCTCGCCGTCGCCTCCGGGCAGCGCTGGTTGGACGCCCTCGAGACCGCGGCACCGCTCACCCTGCAGGCCGCCGATGACGACTCGCGTGTGACCGCGACCGCGATGGACGACCCGCCCAGCACCAACCTCGTGGCGAACTGGTGGCGCGGGTTGTCGCCGGCGTCGCAGACGGTCCTGACCGACGACGCCCCCGTCGTGATCGGCAACCTCGACGGCGTGCCGTACGACGTCCGGGACGTCGCGAACCGGGCATCCCTCGCCGCCGGACTGGCCGACCCGGGCACGTCGACCTCGCTCGCGTCGATGCTCGGGCAGGTGCGGCAGTCGCTGGAGCAGACCCCGGACGACCCGCGGAAGTACCTCGTCACGCTCGACACCCGGGGCAGCGGCCGGTGCGCGATCTCGGTCGGCGACCTGGACACCGCCGGCGACGTCTCGGTCGTGGTGCCCGGCATCTTCTTCTCGGTCAACGGCCAGATGGTGGACTTCACCGCGACGGCCGGGGACGTGTTCCGCGAGCAGGCCACCCTCGCGCCGGTGGCCGCCCCCGCGAACGGCCCGGGCATCGCGGTCGTCGCGTGGATGGGGTACCGCACGCCCGGCATCTCGAACTTCATGTCGCTCGAACTCGCCCACCTCGGCGCCGACCGGCTGGTCCGGACCCTCGACGGCATCCGGGCGGTCCGGAACGACCACGAACCGCGGCTCGGGGTCGTGGCGCACTCGTACGGGTCGACCACGGCGATGATCGCGCTGTCGTCCGGACGCACCAGGGTGGACAGCCTGACCATGCTCGGGTCTCCGGGCAGCGCCGTCACCTCCGCCGACGAGCTCGGTGTCCCGCACGGGCAGGTCTACGTCGGGGGCGCGCACTGGGACCCGGTCGCAGGCACCGGCTTCTTCGGCACCGACCCCGGGCGGACGTCGTTCGGCGCGGCGGCGCTCGACCTGGCCGGCGGCAGTGACCCCGCGGACGCCGGGGACGTCTTCCGGCAGCCGTTCGGGCACAACGACTACCTCAAGCCCGGCACGGCGTCCCTGCACGACGTCGCGCTCATCGCGGTGGGACGGGGCGACCTGGTCAGCGGTCGGCACACGCCCGGCGACACCCCGGGTGACGGGGTCGTCCAGGCGACGCTGGACATGTACCTCGTCCGACCGCAGGACCTCCAGCCGCGCGACTGAGCACCGTCCCCCGCGGCGGGACGGGAGGCTGCCCAGACGTGACCGGATCGTGACCGGACCGGCGCAGGGCCGGTGATGTGGGCCTCCAGGCCGTGTCGGACCACGTGGCGGCGGCGAGACCGGGAGCATCCTGTGCGGCTGTGCAGTCGCGCGACCGCGCGCAGCAGTGTGAGTACAGCCCGTCTCCTTACCGTGCTCGACATGCGAGTCGTGCGGTGGCCGGGTGCCCTCTTGATGTTCGTCGTCATGTCGGTCCTCGCCGGCCTGCTCGTCGCCGTCGCGGTGACCCCGGCGGTCGCCGTCGCGGGGGAGGGCGCGAGCGGCGCGGCCGAGTTCTTCGAGGACCTGCCGAGCTACCTCGACATCCAGACGCCGCAGCAGGTGTCCACCGTCTACGCGAAGCAGGGCGGACAAGAGGTCCCGATCGCGTCGTTCTACGCCGAGAACCGCACCAACGTGCAGTCCGGACAGATCGCCGACACCCTCAAGCAGGCGGCCATCGACACCGAGGACCCGCGCTTCCACACCGAGGGCGGGATCGACGTGGTCGGGACACTCCGCGCGACGATCGCCGACGCACTCGGCAAGGGCGTCCAGGGCGGCTCGAGCATCACGCAGCAGTACGTCAAGAACGTCCTCGTGCAGCAGTGCGAGCAGCTCAACGGCAAGGACCCGGCGTCCACGAAGAAGAAGGTCGACGCCTGCTACGACAAGGTCGCCGGCCAGTCGAAGGCACGCAAGCTGCAGGAGATCCGGTACGCGATCGCCGTCGACAAGAAGTACAGCAAGGACCAGATCCTCACCGGGTACCTCAACATCGTCGGGCTCGGCGGCCGTGTCTACGGCGCCGAGGCCGGTGCCGAGTACTACTTCGGCGTCCACGCGAAGGACCTGTCGCTCGTGCAGTCGGCGACCCTCGTGGCGATCCTCAACAACCCGTCGGGCCTGCGCATCGACCAGCCGAGCGACAAGGCCAACGGCTCGGCGAACGGGTACGCGCTGACGAAGGTCCGCCGCGACTACGTCCTCCGCCGCATGCGCGCCCACCACGCGATCTCCGCGGCCGAGCTGACGAAGGCGATCGCGACACCGATCACGCCGAAGATCACCGCGACCGCCAACGGCTGCTCGACGGCAGCATCGAAGTACGACGCCGGCTACTTCTGCGACATGGTGCGTTCGCAGGTGCTCTCCGACCCGGCCTTCGGCAAGACGGCCTCGGACCGGATCGCCACCCTCGACACGAAGGGCCTGTCGATCCACACCTCGCTCGACCTCGACCTGCAGGACCACGCGCAGAACGCACTGTCGTCCTACGTGCCGACGACGATGGCCGGCGTCGACGCCGGTGGCACGAACGTCACCGTCGAACCCGGCACCGGCCGTGTGGTCTCGATGGTGCAGAACACCACGTACACGCAGTCCGACGCACCCACCCCGGGTGCCACCGCCGTGAACTACAACGCCGACCAGGCCGTCGGCAGCTCGAGCGGCTTCCAGACCGGTTCGACCTACAAGGTCTTCACCCTGGCCGACTGGCTGGCGAACGGGCACACCCTGTCCGAGTCCGTCGGGACGACCGAGAACACGTTCCCGCAGGACGAGTTCACGAACTCGTGCGCACCCCTCGGCGGGCAGCCGTGGAGCGTCGCCAACGCCGAGAAGGTGCCGTCGTCGATGACCGTGCTCGACGCGACCGTGGAGTCCATCAACACCGCCTTCGGCGCGATGGCGAAGCAGCTCGACCTGTGCGGGATCCAGAAGACCGCCGTGGGCATGGGGATCCACCAAGCGGACGGCACCGCACCGGACTCCAACCCCGCGTCCGTCCTCGGGACGAACCCGCTCGCACCGATCGACCTCGCCGAGGCCTACGCCGGGTTCGCGAACGGCGGCATCGCCTGCACCCCCACCACCATCGACTCCGTCACGACGGCCAGCGGCGCGACGATCCGGCCGACCCCGGCGACCTGCAACCGCGGGGTCAGCGCCGAAGTCGCCGGCACCGTCGACTGGGCGCTGCAGGGCGTGCTGAGCGGGAAGGGCACCGCGGCCACCGCCAACCCGGGCGACTCCGTGCCGAAGTTCGCCAAGACCGGCACGACCGACGGCGACCAGCAGAACTGGCTGGTCACGTCGTCGACGAAGTACACGAACGCGACCTGGATCGGCAACGTGCAGGGCCACGTGCGGCTGGCGAACTGGCCGTTCCTACAGGGCACCACCGGGTACAGCGCCAAGTTCCAGGTCGGCAAGCAGCTGATGACGTACCTGGACGGCGCGTACGGCGGCGGCACGTTGCCCGCTCCGGACCAGGCGATGATCGGGACGCCCGCGAAGGCCAAGGCCGCGACGCCGTCCGGCGGGTCGGACGCGCAGCAGGGGACGCAGCAGCAGGGGACGCAGACGCAGACGCAGACGCCGGGGACGGCCGCGTCGGGCGCGCCGGCGCCGACGACGTCGAACCCGGCGGCGCAGGCACCGGCGGCTGACGGGGCGGTCACCGGGGGCGGGGCTCCGGCCGGTGGCGCCGCTGCGGGCGGGGCTGCCGCTGGTGGGGCTGCTGCTGCACCGCCGGCTGGCTGAGTCGCGTCGCGTCGTGACGGTCTGGA
>NZ_JASDDD010000057.1:0-20635 GCF_030407555.1 Curtobacterium sp. APC 4022 | reverse complement strand
GCACACCGGTGTTCGTGGGGAACACCGCGCGATACCGGTGTTCGACAGACGAACACCGGTGTTTCGCAGATCTGGTCGCGGCCACTGGACGGACGGGAGGCGCGGTGCGGGCCCGCACCGCGCCTCCCGTCCCGGACCGACGCGGGTCAGGCGGAGACGAGCTCCGGCGCACCCGAGGCCGCGCCCGCGCGGACCGCGCGGTTGACGGCGGAGACGATCGCCTTGAGCGACGCGGTCGCGATGTCGGCGTCGATCCCGACGCCCCACAGCCGCACGCCGTCGACGTCGAGCTCGACGTAGGACGCCGCCTGCGCGTCGCCCGAGGCGCTCATCGTGTGCTCCGAGTAGTCGTACAGCGTGACCGAGACGCCCTGGTCTGCCATCACGGACAGGAACGCGTCGATCGGGCCGGTGCCGACGGCTTCCGCGGTGACCGCACCCTCGTCGACGCGCATCGCGACCGACAGCTTGGTCGTGCCGTCGAAGTCGCTCGAGGTGGCGGTCTTCGTGATCTCGTACCGGCCCCACTTGTCGTCGTCGACGTGGGCGGGCAGGTACTCGTCGTGGAACAGGTCCCAGATCCGCTCCGAGGTGAACTCGCCACCCTCGGCGTCGGTGCGCTGCTGCACGACGCCGCTGAACTCGATCTGCAGCTTGCGGGGCAGGTCGAGCGCGTGGTCGGTCTTGAGCAGGTAGGCGACGCCGCCCTTGCCGGACTGCGAGTTGACGCGGATGACGGCCTCGTACGAACGCCCGATGTCCTTCGGGTCGACCGGCAGGTACGGCACCGCCCAGACGACGTCGTCGACGCCGACGCCCTCGGCGGCAGCACGGGCCTCGAGTGCTTCGAGGCCCTTCTTGATGGCGTCCTGGTGCGAGCCGCTGAAGGCCGTGTAGACCAGGTCCCCGGCCCACGGCTGGCGCTCCGGCACCGGCAGCTGGTTGCAGTACTCGACGGTGCGCTTGACCTGGTCGATGTCCGAGAAGTCGATCTGCGGGTCGATGCCCTGCGTGAACAGGTTCATCCCCAGCGCGACGAGGTCGACGTTGCCGGTCCGCTCGCCGTTGCCGAACAGGCAGCCCTCGATGCGGTCGGCGCCGGCCATGTAGCCGAGCTCCGCAGCGGCGACGGCGGTGCCCCGGTCGTTGTGCGGGTGCAGCGACAGGATGACGTCCTGGCGGTGGGCGAGGTTGCGGGACATCCACTCGATCGAGTCGGCGTAGACGTTCGGGGTCGCCATCTCGACGGTCGCGGGCAGGTTGATGATGACCTGGCGCTCGGGCGTCGGCTCGAAGACCTCGAGGACGGCGTTGCAGATCTGCACCGCGACCTCGAGCTCGGTGCCCGTGTAGGACTCCGGCGAGTACTCGTAGTAGACGGTCGTGTCGTGCTGCAGCCGGGCCTCGGCCGCCTTGCACATGTGCGCTCCGGCGACGGCGATGTCGACGACGCCCTGCACGTCGGTGCGGAACACGACCTCGCGCTGCACGATGCTCGTCGAGTTGTAGAGGTGCACGATGGCCTGCTTCGCGCCGTCGATCGCCTCGTACGTGCGGTCGATGAGGTGCTCGCGCGCCTGGGTCAGGACCTGGATCGTGACGTCGTCGGGGATCGCGCCCTCGTCGATCAGCGACCGGACGAAGTCGAAGTCGGTCTGCGAGGCACTGGGGAACCCGACCTCGATCTCCTTGTAGCCCATCCGGACGAGCAGGTCGAACATGGCCCGCTTGCGTTCGGCGTCCATCGGGTCGATGAGCGCCTGGTTGCCGTCACGCAGGTCGACGGCGCACCAGCGGGGCGCACGGTCGATCTGCTTGGTGGGCCAGGTGCGGTCGGGCAGGTCGACGGTGATCTGCTCGGAGAAGGGGACGTACTTGTGGATCGGCATCCCGGAGGGGCGCTGCGCGTTCTGCATCGGTTCGCTTTCGTCGGTGTGGTTGCGGTGCGGCCACGACGGACTCCGCGACGAGGTGGGCCGGTTGTCAGGCCTCGTCGCGGCGACGAAGGAGGAGGAGTGCCGAGTACATCGGGTTCACGCTAGCACCGGAGCGCCCGGGCGGTGCACCGTGTGACGGACGGACCACGTCACGGACGGGAGGCACGGCACCCGCTGGCACCGTGCCTCCCGTCCGGCCGCCGCCACCCCCACGGCCGCGGCGACCGGACCCGGTCGCCGTCACCCCCGCGGTGACGGCGACCTCACCGGCGGTCGCCACTCAGTCGACCGCCAGCGCCTCCGTCGGCGGTACGCGCATCGCGCGCCGCACCGGCGCCACGGTGGCGACGACCGCCAGGACCAGCGCCCCGACCACCACGATCGCGATCGTCGTCAGCGGCAGCACCGGCGTGGTGGCGCCGAGCGTGCCGAGGAGCGTCTGCCCGCCGAGCCACCCGTAGGCGGTGCCGAGCACGAGCCCGGTGACGACGGCGGCGACGACCATCTGGACGGCCTCGGTGACGATCATCCGCCGGACCTGCGCGCCGGTCAGTCCGAGGACACGGAGCAGGCCGAGCTCCCGGCGGCGCTGCAGCACGCCGAGGGCCAGCGCGTTGACGACCCCGACGGCCGCGATCACGGCCGAGAACCCGACGATGACGCTGACGACGGCGTCGAGCTGCACGAAGAAGCTGCGCTGTTCGGCGAGCATCGCGGGCGTGATGCCGCTCTGCCCGGACAGCGCGGACTCGGTGACGTGCTGCATGATCCCGAGTGCGACGGCGAAGGTGACGAGCAACGTGACGCCGATGACGAGCCCGATGGTGGCGCGGGCCGTGCGTGCCGGGGCGCGCATCGCGTTCCGGCCGGCGAGCAGGACCACGGGGTCGTGGGACCCGATCCGCCCGATCGCCTGCAGGACCGGCGGCATCACGATCGTGGCGCCGACCGCGACCCCGGCGAACGAGACGAAGCCGCCGAGTGCCGCGGGCAGGACCGCCAGGGGCGTCGCCGCGCTGAGGGCCAGTCCGACCAGGGCGAGCAGCGCTCCCGCGGCCATGAGCAGGATCGCCCAGACCTTCCGGGCGGTGCCGGTGCGGACGTCCTCGTGGCTCGGCTCGACGCTCGAGGACAGCGCCTGCAGCGGCGTGACGGTGAGGACGCGTCGGGAGCCGGCGGCGAAGGCACCCCAGGTGGCGAGGACGACGGCGACCACGGGCAGCACGAGCTCCCACGGCAGGAGCGTGTACGAGCGGTCGGGCAGGAAGCCGTTGCCGCGGAGCACGGCGACGAACACCGCGGCGAGCCCGGTGCCGACGACGGCGCCGATGAGCCCACCGAGCAGGCCGACGACGAGTCCGGTGCGGGTGATCCGGGCACGGAGCGAGGCACCGGTCGCGCCGACGAGCCGCTGCAGCGCGATCACGCGGGTCTGCCCGGCGATGAGCGTCGCGCACGTGTTCGCGGTGACGATCGCCCCGACGTACAGGGCGATGCCGAGGGCCAGCCAGCCGATCACCGACAGCACGGCCTTGACCGAGCTGATGTCGTCGAGGCCGGTGGCGGACATCGCCTCGGTGACGATGCCCGGGGCGATGACGAGCGCGGAGCCGAAGGTCGTGCCGAGGGCGGCGACCAGGATCGTCGGGGCGAACTGCCGGACGCCGTTCATGCTGCCGGTCACGCTGCCGCCTCCATGCCGAGCATCGTGGCGGAGATCTCGGCGGCACCCATCCGGGGCCGGTCGTCGACGACGCGGCCGTCGGCGAGGAACAGGATCCGGTCGGCGTTCGCGGCGGCGACCGGGTCGTGCGTCACCATGACGACGCTCTGACCCCACTCGTCGACGGCACCGCGGAGGATCGCGAGCACGTCCCGCCCGGTCCGCGAGTCGAGCGCCCCGGTCGGCTCGTCCGCGACGACGACGGCCGGACGCGAAGCGAGGGCGCGGGCGATGGCGACGCGCTGCTGCTGGCCGCCGGAGAGCTCGTGCGGCCGATGGGTCAGACGGTTCCCCAGGCCGAGCATCTCGACCAGCCGGTCGATCCAGGCGGTCTCCTCGCGGTCCGGCTTGTGCCCGCCGAGCAGGAACGGCAGCCGGATGTTCTCGCTGACGTCGAGCGTCGGCACGAGGTTGAACGACTGGAACACGAAGCCCAGCCGGCGGCGACGGAGTTCGGTGAGCTCCCGGTCGCCGAGCCCGGTGATGTCCGTGCCGTCGATCGTGATGCGACCGCCGGTGACCTGGTCGAGGCCGGCGGCGACGTGCATGAGCGTGGACTTGCCGGAACCGGACGGGCCCATCACCGCGGTGAACTCACCGGCGCCGATGTCGACGCTGACGTCGTCCAGCGCCGTCACCCGGCGCGCGGCGTCACCGTAGTGCTTGGAGACATGGTCGAGACGGATGATCGGAGCGTGGTTGGTCATGACTCCACGATCGCGTCCGGGAGGCCCGTCCCGCGTCCGCCGTCCGGCTCCGGTCCGTCATCCCCGCGATGGGCACCCCGCGTCGGGGTCCCCCGAGCGGATGAGGGTCAGTCGCCCTTGGTGACGAGGCCGTGCTCGTGCGCGAACACGACGAGCCGTACCCGGTCGCGCAGCTCGAGCTTCGTCAGGACCCGCGAGATGTGGGTCTTCACGGTCGCCTCGCTGACGTACTCGTGGGCGGCGATCTCGGCGTTGCTGAGCCCACGCGCGGCCAGGTCGAAGATCTCGCGCTCGCGCGGGGTCAGGCCCGCGAAGGCCGCGGGCACCGTCGAGCGCAGGTCTGCCGGGTCCTCGTAGCGGCGGAGGAGCTCGCGGGTGGCCGAGGCGGCGAACACCGTCGTGCCGGCGTGCACGGTCCGGATCGCGGCGAGCAGGAACTCCGGGTCGGCGTCCTTGAGCACGAACCCGCTCGCTCCGGCACGGATGGCCTTGGCGGCGGCCTCGTCGAAGTCGAACGTGGTGAGGACGAGCACCTTGGCGTCGGACCCGCTCGAGACGATGTCGGCGGTGGCGCTGATGCCGTCCTTGACGGGCATCCGGATGTCCATGAGCACGACGTCCGGGCGGTTCCGGCGGACCAGTTCGATGCCCTCGGCTCCGTCGCCGGCCTCCCCCACGAACTGCAGGTCCGGCTGGGACCCGATGAGCATCCGGATGCCGGTGCGGAACAGGGCCTGGTCGTCGACCAGGGCGACGCGGATGGGCGCTGCTGCGGGGGTGCTCGTGCTCGTGTCGGTCATCGCCTGCTCGTCATCAGTGGGTCGGGATCGTGGTGCGGGATCAGTGGGTCGGGATCGTGTTGCGGGGCATCTGCCCCGTCGACGGTTGCGCCGGCATCCGGACCGCCACCGCGAAGTCCTCGCCCCGGGGTCCGGCCGTCATGCTCCCGCCGGACATCGTGGCACGCTCCCGCATGCCGACCAGGCCGTGGCCGGTGCCGGGGCCGGGCCGGTCGTCCTCGGCGCGGCGGTTCACCACGTCGATCTCGACGGTGTCGGGCCGGTAGGTCAGGCGTGCCCGGACGGTGCTGCCGGGTGCGCCGTGCTTGTAGGCGTTCGTCAGGCTCTCCTGCACGATCCGGTAGACGGCGAGCTGCGTGGTGGTCGGCAGCGTCGACGGGTCACCCTCGCGCTCCACCTGCACCTCGAGTCCGACGTCACGCATCTGCCCGACGAGCCGCTCGATGTCGTCGACGTCGGGGGTCGGCGCGGTGCCCTGCTCGTGCCGGAGCGCCCCGAGCAGCTCGCGGACGTCCCCGAGGGCACGGCGGGCGGTCGCGCCGATCGTGTCGAGCGCCTCGTCGGCGACCGCGGGGTCAGCGCGGAGGGCGTAGCGCGCGCCGTCGGCCTGGGCGATCACGACCGCCAGCGAGTGCGCCACGATGTCGTGCATGTCCCGGGCGATCCGGACGCGTTCCTGCTCGATCGCGACGTTCCGGTCGGCCCGGGCGGCGTCGCGTTCGGCCAGCAGTTGGGCCTCCCGGCTCATCCGCGCCGACCGCCGGGCCCGGACGGCCAGGCCGGCGAGCCACGGCAGCAGCAGGACGGCCAGGACGACGACGAACCACATCGCGCCGTACTGGACGGCGCCCTTCACCGTCTCTTCGCCGCCGATCCCCCGGACACCGTAGATCTGGAAGCCGTAGAACACACCGGCGACGACTGCCCCGACGATCGCGGAGACGAGGCCCGCGATCCGGATGCGTCGGGTGCCGTAGACGCTCGTGGTGTAGAGCACACCGGGGATGAAGAGGTCGGCCACGTTGGTGGTCTGCAGCGTCACCATCTGCAGGACGGCACCGATCCAGGCGATCACGAGGGCCAGCCCCGGAGCGACCCGGCGGAGTGCGAGGGCCAGGGTGAGGACACCGGTCGTCACGAGGCTCCAGGGACCCTCGCCACCCTGCGCCCAGAGGACGGCGACCACGCCGCCGAGCAGCAGCGCCGTACCGATGTCGACGGCGAGCTGGGTGCGGAGGACGGGACGGAACACCACCCCACGGTACGGCGCACGGCCGCTCGGCGCGTCCGACCGTGGGATGACCCGGGTCAGAAGCCCAGGCGGCCGAGCTGCTTCGGGTCGCGCTGCCACTCCTTGGCGACCTTCACGCGGATGTTCAGGTAGACGTGACGACCGAGCAGGCCCTCGATCTCGAGCCGGGCGCGGGTACCGACGTCCTTGAGTCGGCCGCCCTTGTGCCCGATGACGATCGACTTCTGGCTGTCCCGCTCGACGAACAGGTTCGCGAAGATGCGCAGCGGACCGTTCGGGTCGTCGTCGGCGTCCGGCTCGACCATGTCCTCGATGACGACGGCGAGCGAGTGCGGCAGTTCGTCACGGACGCCCTCGAGTGCGGCTTCGCGGATCAGTTCGCCGATCCGCTCTTCGTCGGTCTCCTCGGTCACGGCGAGGTCGTCGTAGAGCTGCGGGGACTCCGGCAGCAGCGACACGACCTCGTCGATCAGGTCCTCGAGCTGCAGGCCCTCGGTGCCCGAGGTCGGGATGATCGCGTCCCACTCACGGAGGCGCGAGACCGCGAGCAGCTGCTCGGCGATCTTCTCCTTGCCCGAGCGGTCGATCTTCGTGACGATCGCGATCTTCTTCGCCCGGGGGTACTGGTCGAGCGTGTCGTTGATGAACCGGTCGCCCGGCCCGATCGGCTCGTTCGCCGGCACGCAGAAGCCGATCACGTCGACGTCACCGAGGGTGGACTGCACGAGGTCGTTCAGGCGCTCGCCCAGGAGCGTGCGCGGACGGTGCACGCCGGGGGTGTCGACGACGATGACCTGGCCGTGCGGGCGGTGCACGATGCCGCGGATGGCGCGTCGGGTGGTCTGCGGCTTCGACGAGGTGATCGCGACCTTCTGGCCGACCAGGGCGTTCGTCAGCGTCGACTTGCCGACGTTCGGGCGACCGACGAAGGAGACGAACCCCGCACGGTAGGGGGTCGTCGCCTCGGGGGCGGTGTCGGGTCCGGAGTCGGTCATGGCGTACGTGTTCCTGTCGTGGAGTGGTCGGAGTCGCCGAAGGCCTGCTCGGCGGACGCCAGGTCGGCGGTCCGCTCGGCGACCACGGTGATGAGGTGGCGTCGCTTGCCCTCGACGCGGTCCGCGATGAGCAGGACCCCGGAGACCGTGACGGTGTCCCCGGCGGAGGGCAGGTGACCGAGCTCCTTGGTGAGCAGGCCACCGGCGGTGTCGACGTCGTCGTCGTCGAGCTCGATGCCGAACAGGTCGCCGAGCTCGTCGATGGGCAGCCGGGCCGAGACGCGCCAGCGCCCGGGCTCGATCTCGGCTCGGTCGACCACGGCGCGGTCGTACTCGTCCGAGATGTCGCCGACGAGTTCCTCGATGAGGTCCTCCATCGTGACGAGACCCGCTACCCCGCCGTACTCGTCGACCACGAGCACCAGGTGGTTCTTCGCCAGCTGCATGTGACGCAGGGTCTCGTCGGCGGGCTTCGACTCCGGCAGGAACTCCGCCGGGCGGAGCATCGTGCGCACCGGGCGGGTGCCGACCTCGGGACGCTCGTAGAGGCCACGGGCCAGGTCGCGGAGGTACGCGACACCGAGGACGTCGTCGCTGTCACGGCCGATCACCGGCATCCGGGAGACACCGGTCGCCAGGAACTGCTCCATCACGGCGGCGATGGTGTCACCGGCGTCCGCGGTGACCATGTCGGTGCGGGGCACCATGACCTCGCGCACCAGGGTGTCACTGAACGCGAAGACCGAATGGATGAGCTCGCGGTCGTCGGCCTCGAGCACGTTGCTCTCGGTCGCCTCGTCGACCAGGGAGAGCAGCTGCTCTTCGCTCGAGACGCTCGAGGCACTGCGGACGCGTCCGGGCGTGACCCGGTCGCCGATCGCGACGAGCAGCCCCGCCAGCGGACCGAGCACGATGCGGACACCGCGGACCAGTCCCCCGGTGGCGGCGATGATGCCCTCGGCGTGGGCGCGTCCGACGCTGCGCGGGCTCGACCCGACGAGCACGAACGACACCGCGGTCATCACGGCCGCGGACACGATCAGGGCGACCCACCACGTGTCGAACACCGTCACGAGGGCGATGGTCACGAGCACCGCGGCAGCCGTCTCGGCCAGGACGCGGAAGAAGTTCAGGGCGTTGACGTGGGCGCCGGGGTCGTCCGCCAGGGCCTCGATCGCGCGACGGCGCTTGCTGCCGCGGGCGATCTCCTCGAGGTCGGCACGCGACAGGACCGACAGGGCGGAGTCGGCGGCCGCGAGCAGTCCGCCGAGGACGACCAGCAGGAACGCCACCGCGAGCAGACCGGCGACGAGCAGCACTGCGGTCACCGCCCCCGGCGCTGGGCGGCGAAGGCCGTCAGGATCTCGCCCTGCAGACCGAACATCTCGGCCTTCTCCTCCGGCTCCGCGTGGTCGAAGCCGAGCAGGTGCAGGATGCCGTGACACGTGAGCAGCAGGATCTCGTCGAGCGTCGAGTGCCCGGCGGTCTTCGCCTGTTCCTCGGCGACCTGCGGGCAGACCACGATGTCACCGAGCAACCCGGCGGGCGTCGGCTCGTCCTCGGTGCCCGGACGGAGCTCGTCCATCGGGAAGCTCAGCACGTCGGTGGGGCCGGGCTCGTCCATCCACCGGATGTGCAGCTGCTCCATCGCCCCCTCGTCGACGAAGACGATCGCGAGCTCCGCGTCGGCGTGCACGTGCATGGCGTCGAGCGCGAAGGCGGCGAGACGCTGCACGACGTCCTCGTCCACCGTCACACCGGACTCGTTGTTGAGCTCGATGCTCACCGGGTGCCTCCTCGGCGGTCGTCCTGCTGGTGGGGGCGCTTGGCGGCCTGCTCGACGAGACGTTCCTCGTCGTACACGGTGTACGCGTCGACGATCCGGCCGACCAGGGTGTGGCGGACGACGTCCTCGCTGCCGAGGCGGGCGAAGTGGATGTCGTCGACCTCGTCCAGGATCCGCGTCACCAGGCGCAGACCCGAGACGTTGCCCGGCAGGTCGACCTGGGTGATGTCGCCCGTGATGACCATCTTCGAGCCGAAGCCGAGCCGCGTCAGGAACATCTTCATCTGTTCCGGGGTGGTGTTCTGCGCCTCGTCGAGCACGACGAACGAGTCGTTGAGCGTGCGTCCGCGCATGTACGCCAGCGGGGCGACCTCGACCGTGCCGGCGGCCAGGAGCTTCGGGACCAGTTCGGGGTCCATCATCTCGTTGAGCGCGTCGTACAGCGGGCGGAGGTACGGGTCGATCTTGTCGGTCAGCGTGCCGGGCAGGAACCCGAGCCGCTCGCCAGCCTCGACCGCGGGACGGGTCAGGATGATGCGCGAGACCTCGCGTCGCTGCAGGGCCTGCACCGCCTTCGCCATCGCCAGGTACGTCTTGCCGGTACCGGCCGGGCCGATGCCGAACGTGATGGTGTTCTCGTCGATGGCGTCGACGTAGGCACGCTGGCCGTCGGTCTTCGGACGCACCGACTTGCCCCGGCTCGAGACGATCGGGGTACCGAACACGTTCGACGGGCTGCGCTCTTCGTCGATGATGCGCGCCGAGGTCGGGATGTCCGACTGGCCGATGTCCTGGCCACGGCGGACCATGCCGACGAGTTCGTCGACCAGGGCCCGAGCACGCGTGACGTCGCGCTCCGGTCCGGCCAGCGTGACCTGGTTGCCGCGGACCAGGACCCGGACCGCGGGGTACTGGCGTTCGACGGTCTTGAGCAGGCGGTCCTGCGGTCCGAGCAACTGCACCATCGCGATGCCGTCGACGGTGAGTTCGGAGGTCGAGACGGGCTCCGAGGCCGACTGCGGCTCGGTGGTGGCTGGTTCGTCAGCTGGCAAGGGTGCCTTCCTGCAGGTCTCCTGCGAGTACGTGCGCGTGCACGTGGAACACGGTCTGACCGGCGGCTTCGCCGGTGTTGAACACGAGTCGGAACTGTCCGCCGGCGCGCTCGTCGGCGATGCGCTGGGCGGTCTGGACGACGTGCGCGAGCAGATCGGGGTCGGCGGCTGCGAGCTCGCCGACGTTCGCGTACGCCTGGGTCTTCGGCACGACCAGCACGTGGACGGGTGCTTTGGGGGCGATGTCCTCGAAGGCGATGACGCGGTCGTCCTCGGCGACGATGGTCGCCGGGATCTCGCGCGCGACGATCTTCGTGAAGACACTGGGCTCGGTGCTGGTCATGGGCACCATCGTAGAACGCGCGACCGACGCCGCGCCTTCCCCGTCCACTCCGATGCTCCGATCCACGCCGGACCGGCTCACCAGCGGCCGAGGCGGGCCTGCAGGACGGCCAGCGCCGCAGGTCCGGCGGTCGAGGTCCGGAGCACGGTGTCGCCGAGCCGGACCCGGACCGCGCCGGCCGCCTCGAGCCGCTCGAGCTCGGACGGCTCGATGCCGCCCTCGGGTCCGACCACCAGGGCGATCTCGTCGACGTCCGTCGGTGGCTCCCAGGTGGCGAGCCGCACCGAGGCGGTCGGTTCGAGCAGGACCAGCTGGCGGCGTGCCTCCTGGCCGTCCCCCACCGGTGCCGCTCCCGCGCCGCCGGCGAGCTGCGCCGTCGTCACCGGGGCGACGACGTCCGGGACCCGCGCGCGGACGGCCTGCTTCGCGGCCTCCTGCGCGATCGACGCCCACCGGGCGCGACCCTTCTCGACCTTCGGGCCGTCCCAGCGCGAGACGCTGCGCGCCGCGGACCACGGCACGACCCGGTCGACACCGATCTCGGTCGCGGCCTGCACCGCCATCTCGTCACGGCCGCCCTTGGCGAGCGCCTGCACCAGGGTCAGCGACGGACGCGGCGCCGGCTCGACGCCGACGGACGCGACGGTCAGCAGGAGCGAGTCCTTGCCGACCGACGCGACCGTGCCGGCGACGACCGTGCCGCGGCCGTCCGAGAGCCGGAGCTGCTCACCGACGCGGACCCGCGACACCGTGACGGCGTGGCGACCCTCGGCGCCGTCGAGCGACACCTGGCCGCCCACCGTCACGTCGTCGAGGGTGTCGACGAGGTAGAGCGAAGCCATCAGAAGTTGAAGAACCGGTCGCGGAGCTTGCCGAACATGCCCTGCTGGAAGCGGGACAGCTGCGGGGCACCGGCCTTGTGGGACTTCGCGAGCTGCTCGACCAGCTGCCGTTCCTTGTGCGAGAGCTTGCTGGGCGTGACGACCTGGATGCCGACCTTGAGGTCACCGCGACCGGAGCCGCGCAGCTTCGTGACGCCGCGGTCCTTGATGACCAGGACGTCGGCGCTCTGCACGCCGGGGCGGAGTTCGAGTTCGACCGGACCGTCGAGCCCGTCGATCGTCGTCGTGGCGCCGAGGATCGCGTCGGTCATCGGGACCTCGAGCGTGGCGAGCAGGTCGTCGCCGTCACGGCTGAAGACGTCGTGGTGGCGCACCCGGACCTCGAGGTACAGGTCGCCGGCCGGACCGCCGGCGGGGCCGACCTCGCCCTGACCGGGCATCTGCAGGCGGAGGCCCGAGTCGACGCCGGCGGGCACGTCGACCGGCACGGTGCGACGGGCACGGACGCGACCCTGGCCCTGGCAGGTCGGGCACGGGTTCGGGATGACGGTGCCGTAACCGCGGCAGGTGCCGCACGGGGCGCTCGTCACGACGTTGCCGAGCAGCGAGCGGACCTGGCGCTGGATGTGGCCGGAGCCACCGCAGATGTCACACGTCTGCGGGCTCGTGCCGGGTGCGCAGCAGGAGCCGCCGCACGTGTCGCAGAGCACCGCGGTGTCGACCTCGAGGTCCTTGTGCGTGCCGAAGACGACCTCGTCGAGGTCGACCTCGAGCCGGAGCAGGGCGTCGCCGCCGCGCTCGGCACGGCTGCGCGGACCGGTCCCCCGGCCGCCACCGCCACCCCCGCCGCCGAAGAAGGCGTCGAAGATGTCGCTGAACCCGCCGGCACCGGCGCCGAACCCACCGTCCTGGGGGCCGGCGTCGAAGCGACGGCGCTGTTCCGGGTCGCTGAGGACGTCGTACGCGTGCGTGACGTCCTTGAAGCGCTCGGCGGCGTCGGGGCTCGGGTTCACGTCCGGGTGCAGTTCGCGAGCGAGCCGCCGGTACGCCTTCTTGATGTCGGCGTCGGAGGCGTCGCGCGGGACGCCGAGGACGTCGTAGTGGTCTGCCAAGTGTTCCTCAGGGGGTGCGTGGGTGGACGGGGTGGAGGGGTGTCCGGCGGTCAGTTCTCGCCGAGCAGCCGGGACAGGTAACGGGCGACCGCACGGACCGCGGCCATGTTCGTGCCGTAGTCCATCCTGGTCGGACCGAGGACGCCCAGTCGGGCGATCTCACCGCGCGCGGCCAGGTAGCCGCCGGCGACGATGCTCGTGGCGTCGAGACCGTACTCGGCGTTCTCACGCCCGATGCTCGCCGCCACCGCGATGTCGTCGACCTGCATCTCGCCGAACAACCGGAGCAGGGTGACCTGTTCCTCGATCGCCTCGAGCACGGGGAAGAGGCCGCCGGAGAAGTCCTGCTCGCTCTTCGCCAGGTTCGCGGCACCGGCCATCAGCAGGCGGTCCTGCCGGTTGGCGGCGACCTGTTCGACCAGGCTCGCGACCACGACGCCGGCGAGCGGCTGCACCGCGGGCCGGAGCTGACCGGGGATCTCGCGGAGGGCCCGCGGGGCGTCCTGCAGCAGCAGGCCCACGGTCGCGCCGTTGACCAGGGTGCGGAGTTCGGAGAGCGCGGACTCGTCGAAGGGGACGTCGGTCTCGATGACCCGCTGCTCGACCCGGGCGGTGTCGGTGATGAGGACCACCATCAACCGGGTGTCGGCGAGCCGGACGAGTTCGACGTGCTGGACGCGGGCGTGGCCCATCGTCGGGTACTGCACGAGGGCGACCTGGTTCGTCAGCTGACTGAGCAGCCGGACGGTGCGGGTGAGGACGTCGTCGAGGTCGTTCGAGGCGCCGAGGAAGGTCTCGATCGCCTGGCGCTGCGCCCCCGAGAGCGGTCGGGCGGCGGCCAGGTGGTCGACGAACACCCGGTAGCCCTTGTCGGTGGGGACCCGGCCGGACGAGGTGTGCGGGGCGATGATGAGCTGCTCGTCCTCGAGCTGGGCCATGTCGTTGCGGATCGTCGCGGCGCTGACCCCGAACGCGTGGCGTTCGACGATGGTCTTCGAGCCGACGGGTTCGCGGGAGGCCACGTAGTCGCGCACGATGGCCTTGAGGACCTCGAGGCTCCGTTCGCTGACCATCGGTTCCCTCCGCTCGTGTCGATCCGTATCCGCTGGCACTCTCACCTGCCGAGTGCTGATCCTACGCCCGACCGCCGACGGGACGGGACTTCTCCACGGGTGTCTCGGTACGCTGCGGGCATGAGCGACGGACACGGACCCGGCGGCGGGCAGTACCCGGGAGGCCAGTACCCCGGTGGGCAGTACAGCGGCGGAAAGCAGCCCGGGGACCAGTACCCGTCCGGCTACCGACCCCCGCAGCCGATGAGCCCCGAGGACCAGCGCCTCTGGGCGACGCTGACGCACGTCGGCGGGATCTTCTCCAACGTCCTGGTGCCGGTCATCGCCTACTTCGTCCTGCGCGACCGCGGGAACTTCGTCCGCGAGCACACTCGTGCGGCGCTGAACTTCCACATCACGATGGCGATCGCCTACTTCGCCGGCGTCCTGACCTCGGTGCTCGGCATCGGGATCCTGGTCATCGCGGCCACCGGGATCGTGTCGATCGTGTTCGGCGTCCTGGCCGCCCTCGCGGCGAACCAGGGGCAGTTCTACCGCTACCCGCTCTCGATCGAGTTCCTCAAGCAGTAGGAGCACGTGCAGGAGGGAGCACGGCCACCAGGCACCGTCCGCACGTCCGCCCCATCCGCTCAGTCGAGCAGGTCCCGCACCACGGCATCGGCGAGCAGGCGGCCCGACAGCGTCAGCTCCAGCGTCCCGCCGAGCGCCGCCCGACCGTCCACGAGACCACGTGCGATGAGGCCGGCGACGCGACCACGGGCCTCCCGGCGGAGCTCGTCGATCCGCAGCTCACCGCGGACGCGGGCGGCGAGCAGGACCCGCTCGACGTAGCGCGTCTCGTCGTCCAGGGTCTCGCGGCCGGCAGCCGGGGACACGTCCTGCAGCACCTTGCCCGCGTAGGCGGCCGGGTGCTTGACGTTCCACCAGCGGGTGCCGGCGACCGCCGAGTGCGCGCCCGGGCCGATGCCCCACCAGTCGTGGCCCTTCCAGTAGGACAGGTTGTGCCGGCTGGCGTGCTCGGGGCCGCGCGACCAGTTCGAGACCTCGTACCAGTCGTACCCGGCGTCGCCGAGGACCTGGTCGGCGAGCTCGTACATGTCGGCGGCCAGGTCGTCGTCCGGCGCCGGCAGCTCACCGCGGGACACGGCACGACCCATCGCGGTGCCGTCCTCGACGATGAGCGAGTACGCGGACACGTGGTCCGGGGCGCAGGCGATCGCCGCGTCGAGCGAGGTGCGCCAGTCGTCGAGCGACTCCCCCGGCGTCGAGTAGATGAGGTCCAGGCTGACGTCGAGGCCCTGCTGCTTCGCCAGGTCCACCACGACCGGCACCCGCTCGGGGTCGTGGGTGCGGTCGAGGGTCGCGAGGACGTGCGGCACCGCGGACTGCATGCCGTAGCTCATCCGCGTGAACCCGGCACGCTGCAGCGTCGCGATCGAGTCCGCGTCGACGGAGTCCGGGTTCGCCTCGGTCGTGACCTCGGCCCCGGGCAGGATCCCCCAGGTGTCGTCGATCGCCCGGAGGATCATCGCCAGGTCGGACGCCGGCAGCATCGTCGGGGTGCCGCCGCCGAAGAACACCGTCGACACGGGGCGGCGCGGGACGCCGGAGCGTTCGAGCACCTGGTCGGCGAACGCGATCTCCCGCAGGGCGTGGCCGGCGTAGTCGTCACGCCGGACCCCGCGCAGCTCGGACGCCGTGTACGTGTTGAAGTCGCAGTAGCCGCAGCGCACCCGGCAGAAGGGCACGTGCACGTAGACGCCGAACGGGACGTCGCCCGCTCCGGGTGCCGGTGCGACCAGTCCGTCCGACGGAGCGGGATCGGCGATCGGGAGAGCACTCGGCATGGAGACCATTGTCCGTCATCATGGACGGCATGGAGCACCAGCCGGTCACCACCACGGTACTCTGGGACATCGACGGCACCCTCGTGCGCAACGCCGCGTCTCCGGGGAACCTGTACCACCTGGCGCTCGAACGGGCGCTCGGCCGCGACCTCCCGCAGCTCGTCGGTCACCAGCACGGTCGGACCGACGCCGGCATCATCGTCGAGCACGTCCGCGCCCACCGGCTCGACGACGGCCTGGTCCCGACCGTCAGCGGCCACCTCCGCGACCTGTCCGAGGAACGGCACCGGTCCGGCGACCGCCGCACTCCCGCCCCGGGTGCCCTCGCACTGGTCCGGCGCTTCGCCGACCTCGGGTGGCGGAACGGCCTGCTGACCGGTAACTCCGCCTACCGCGCCCGCGTCAAGCTGCTCGGCGCCGGCTTCGACGTGGACGTCTTCGACTGGGAGCACTCGTACTTCGGGGACACCGAGGTCGAGCGGGCCGGCGTCACCGCCGTCGCGGCTGCGGCGCTGTCCGGGTCCCGGGCGGTCATCGTCGGCGACACCCCGCGGGACGGCGAGGCCGCCGACGCGGTGGGGATCCCGTTCGTCGCGGTCGCGACCGGCGCGTACGACGTGGCGGCGCTGCGGGCGACGAGCGCCGTGGCCGTCGCGCGGGACTGCGTCCAGGACGCGAGACTCATCGAGGAGGCGATCGCGGGGCTGGCGCCGCTCGGTTGAGCAGGCCGGCGGGCGCGCGGCTGCCTGACGGGCCCGGGGCTGCCTGACGGGCGCGCGGCTGCCTGACGGGCGCGCGGCTGCCTGTCGGGCGCGAGGCGGGCCTCCCGTCCGGGAGGCACGTGACCGGCCACGGGGACCGGTCACGCCGTCGGGTCAGTCGCCGCGCAGGGCGGCGAGGTACTTCTCCGCCATCACCCGCTGCTGGCGGCGCAGCAGCGGCGCGACGAAGCGCCACTTGCGACTGGCCGGCTGCGAGAACTGGCGGACCTGCAGCCAGACCGAGCCGTCCGGCGTGCGCTCGACGACGAAGGACTCCTCGCCCGAGAGCGGGTGGCCGTCGAGCGTGCCGTACGCGAAGCCCTTGCGGTCGCGCTCGTCGATGATCGCGACGACCCGGACCGGTGCCTGCACCGTCTGCCCGAAGGCGTGCATCGTCAGCGTCGCCGTGGTGCCCGCCGTGATGAGCGGGGTGCCGTCTGGCGTGGTCTTCTCGACCCGGGGCGTGCCGATCGAAGCCGGCGCGATCGGGACGCCCTGCTCGTCGAAGGTCACCGGGTTGTAGCGGACCTCGTCGTCCTCGGGCGTGTCCTCGACGTGCACGCCCATGCCGCTGCGCTCCTGGATCTGCCAGGTGAGTGCCTGCAGGACGGCGGTCTCGAACCGCTGGTCGCCGTGCCCGATGCGTGCGCGGGACTCGGCGGGCACGAAGCCCTCCGGCGGGTAGGTCATCAGGTCGGACGCCTGCGTCGCCCCGACGGCACCGTAGGTCAGCGCCGTGCGGTGCTGGTGTCCGCGGCTCACTTCTTCTTCTCTTCCACGTCACCGGAGAGGGCGGCGATGAAGGCCTCCTGCGGGACCTCGACCCGGCCGATCGTCTTCATGCGCTTCTTGCCCTCCTTCTGCTTCTCGAGGAGCTTGCGCTTGCGGGTGATGTCACCGCCGTAGCACTTCGCCAGGACGTCCTTGCGCATCGCGCGGATGCTCTCGCGGGCGATGATGCGGGCGCCGATCGCGGCCTGGATCGGGACCTCGAACTGCTGGCGCGGGATGAGCTTGCGCAGGCGCTCGGTCATCAGCGTGCCGTACGCGTACGCCTTCTCGCGGTGCACGATCGCGCTGAACGCATCGACCTGGTCGCCCTGCAGCAGGATGTCGACCTTGACGAGGTCGGCTGCCTGGTCGCCCGTGGGCTCGTAGTCCAGGCTGGCGTAGCCCTGGGTCTTGCTCTTCAACTGGTCGAAGAAGTCGAACACGATCTCGCCGAGGGGCATCTCGTAGCGGATCTCGACGCGGTCCTCGCCGAGGTACTCCATGCCGAGCAGGGAACCGCGGCGCTGCTGGCAGAGCTCCATGATCGCGCCGACGTAGTCCTTCGGCGCCAGGATCGCGGCGCGGACCATCGGCTCGCGGACCTCGAGGATGCGGCCGGTCGGGAACTCGGACGGGTTCGTGACCTCGGTGACCTCGTTGTCCTCGGTCGTGACCGCGTAGACCACGCTCGGGGCGGTGGTGATGAGGTCGAGGGCGAATTCGCGCGACAGCCGCTCGGTGATGATCTCGAGGTGCAGCAGGCCGAGGAAGCCACAGCGGAAGCCGAAGCCCAGCGCCACGGAGGTCTCGGGCTCGTAGACGAGCGCGGCGTCGGAGAGCTTGAGCTTGTCGAGCGCTTCGCGGAGCACCGGGTAGTCGCTGCCGTCGATCGGGTACAGGCCCGAGAAGACCATCGGCTTCGGGTCCGTGTAGCCGGGCAGGGCCTGGGTCGCCGGACGCAGTGCGCTTGTCACCGTGTCGCCGACCTTCGACTGGCGGACGTCCTTCACACCGGTGATGAGGTACCCGACCTCGCCGACCGAGAGGCCCTTCGTCGGGGTCGGCTCGGGGCTCGACACCCCGATCTCGAGGATCTCGTGCGTCGACTTGGTCGACATCATCTGGACCTTCTCGCGCGGCTTGATCGAGCCGTCGATCATGCGCACGTAGGTGACGACACCGCGGTAGCTGTCGTAGACCGAGTCGAAGATCATCGCGCGGGGTGCGGCGTCGACGGTGCCGACCGGGGCCGGCACGGTGCGGACGACGCGGTCGAGCAGTTCGGCGACACCCTCGCCGGTCTTGCCGGAGACGCGGAGGACGTCCTCCGGCTTGCCGCCGATGAGCTGCGCGAGCTCGGCGGCGTACTTCTCCGGCTCGGCTGCAGGCAGGTCGATCTTGTTGAGGACCGGGATGATCTCGAGGTCGTTCTCGAGAGCCAGGTACAGGTTCGCGAGTGTCTGCGCCTCGATGCCCTGCGCGGCGTCGACGAGCAGGATCGCGCCCTCGCACGCGGCCAGGGAGCGGGAGACCTCGTACGAGAAGTCGACGTGCCCGGGGGTGTCGATCATGTTCAGCGCGAAGGTCTCACCGTCGAGCTCCCACGGCATGCGGACGGCCTGCGACTTGATGGTGATGCCGCGCTCGCGCTCAATGTCCATCCGGTCCAGGTACTGCGCGCGCATCGCCCGGTCCTCGACGATGCCGGTGATCGAGAGCATGCGGTCGGCCAGCGTGGACTTGCCGTGGTCGATGTGCGCGATGATGCAGAAGTTGCGGATCGCGGCGGCCGGCGTCGAGGCGGGCTCGAGCGGCGCAGATGCTTGTGGGCTCACGGTTCCTCGGGGTGGGTCGGACGGTCCGTCGATTGTCCCATGCTCACGCCTCGGCGGCGCGCACCGGGCGGGCGGACCCTGGTCAGGCGTCCGTCGCTGGGGCGTCCGTCGCGTGGGTTCCGGCGGTGGGGACCGGCAGCGCGCCGAGTCCGTGACGCAGGTCCTCGGCCGACGCCGCCAGGCAGACCCGGATCCAGCCCTCACCGGTCCGGCCGAACGCACTGCCCGGCGCGACCGCCACCCGTTCGCGCTGGAGGAACGCCAGGGCCCACTCGGCGACGTCGCCCTGGGTGGCGTGCGAGACGTCGATCCACAGGTAGAACGCACCCTGCGGGTCGTTGTAGCGGATGCCGGCGGCGTCCAGGACCCCGGTCGCGATCTCGAGGTTCTCGCGGTAGTGCTCGCGGGCGTCCTGCACCGACGAGTGGTCGCCGACGATCGCCGCGAGGGCCGCCCACTGGTCGGGCTCGGCGACGCAGCTGATGATCGACTCCTGCACGGTCCGCATCGTCGGTCCGAGGCCCTTCGGCGTGACGAGGTAGCCGACCCGCACCCCGGTCATCGCGTACGTCTTGCTCAGCGAGAACGCCGAGAAGACCCGGTCGTCCTCGTCGAGGGACGCCAGGCTGACGTGCCGGGTGCCGTAGGTGAAGTACTCGTAGACCTCGTCGCTGATCACCCACAGGTCGTGGCGCTTCGCCAGTGCCAACAGGTCCCGCAGCGTCTGCTCGCCGAAGACGGTACCGAGGGGGTTGGACGGGGAGTTCACGATGATGGCGCGCGTATGGTCGGTGATCCGCGCCTCCAGGGCCGCGAGGTCGGGCTCGAACCCGTGCGCCGGCGACAGCTGGTACGGCACCGGGTCCGCACCGATGATGTGGGCGTTCATCGTGAAGGTCGTGTAGCCGGGGTCCGGCACCAGGACCTCGTCGCCGGGCGAGAGCACGAGCGTCATCGCCGTGAACAGCGCCTGGGTCGCACCGACCGTGACCCAGATCTGCTCGAGGTCCGCCTCGACGCGGTTCTCGCGGCGGAGCTTGTCCTGGATCGCGTGCCGCAGCTGCGGGATGCCGCCGTTCGGCCCGTAGTCGGTGCGGTCCTCGGCCCAGGCGCGACGTGCGGCGTCACCGATGTGCTTCGCGACCGGGACGTCCTGTTCACCGATCACGAGCATCGTCACGTCGTCGAGCAGGGCTGCCTGTTCGAACACCCGGCGGATGCCCGACGGCGGGACGGTGTCGATGCGGGGTGCGAGGGACGGCATGTCGACACCGTATCCGCTCGTGTTCCGGCACCGGACTCGGCGCCACGCTGACCGTGTCGGGCTTTGGTCCGGACGGGTCGGCCTGGTAACGTTTGTCGCTGGCTTACGCGTTCCGTCGCCCACGGGTGGAACGCGATGCGACGAAGGGCCCCTCTACCCGGGATCGCAACCACCCGTCCGAGACGAAACCAGGAGCAACACGCATGGCGAACATCAAGTCGCAGCTCAAGCGCATCAAGACCAACCAGAAGGCCACCGACCGCAACAAGGCGTACAAGTCGGAGCTCAAGACGTACATCCGCCACACCAACGAGGCGATCGCCACGGGCGACAAGGACAAGGCCGTTGCCGCCCTGTCGCTCGCGGCGAAGAAGCTCGACAAGGCCGTGAGCAAGGGTGTCATCCACAAGAACCAGGCCGCGAACCGCAAGTCGGCCATCGCGAAGAAGGTCTCGGCTCTCTGAGTCCCGACCTGCTGCCTCAGTTCTGAGGCGCTGACGAAGGCCCCGCACCGATGGTGCGGGGCCTTCGTCGT
>NZ_JASDDD010000056.1:0-20890 GCF_030407555.1 Curtobacterium sp. APC 4022 | reverse complement strand
CGACGTCGAACGTGCGGGACCCCGAGCGGTTTCCCTGGTCGTCCGTGGCGAAGAGGCGGTACTCGCCGTACCCGTCGTCCTGCGGGACGGTCACCTGCAGCTGGCCGCGAGCACCCTGTCCGGCGACGATGAACGTGGCCACCTCGCGCCACTCGCCGCCGATGCGCTGCTCGGCGTGCACGAGGCCGCCGGCGCCGGGGACGAGGACCTCGGCGGTGTGCGAGGCTCCGTGCCCGTCGACGGTGAAGAGGTCGGCGTCAGCGCCCTCGTCGTCGTTGGTGGACTCGGCCCAGGCACCGTCGACGGTCCGGACGAAGGGCGTGAAGAGGGTCTGGGTCTGCGCGGCGGACACGGACGACGGGGCGGACACGGTCGCGGCGTTCGCCGGGATCGAGGCGACGAGCGGGGCGCCGAGGGCGAGGACGAGACCGGCGGCGGCCGCCAGGGTGGTGCGCTTCTGCATGGTGCTCCTGAGAGAGGGTGGTCGACACCGGCCGGTGTCGCTGCGGTCCCGTAAGCGTCCGCCATCCCTCTGAACACATTCCGCGTGTGATATCACAGCAGGTGCTCGGACAGGACGGCCAGGAGCGGGCAAGCTCGGAGCCGTGACCGACACAGCACAGGACGCAGCCCGAGAGACCGGACGACAGGCGCGCCGTGTCGCCGACAGCCGCTGGTTCGAGACCACGGCCCGCGCGGGCTTCGTCGGGACGGGCGTCGTGCACCTGCTCATCGGCTACCTCGCCGTCCTGCTCGGCATCGGCAACGCCGCGGCCGGCAGCGGTGCGCAGGGCTCGCAGTCCGGCGACACCGACCAGTCCGGTGCGCTCGCGCAGATCGCGTCCGTCCCCGGCGGCGTGTTCCTGCTCTGGGTCGTCGCGATCGGCACCGCCGCACTGACCGTCCGCCTGGTCGTCGAGGTCGTCGTCGGCGGACGGACCGACGACGCCCGTGCCTGGCTCGCCCGGGCGAAGAACGCCGGCAAGGCGGTCGTCTACGGCGCCATCGCCTACTCGTCGGCCAGCTACGCGCTCGGCGCCGGCAAGAGCTCCACCGGTTCGAGCCGCAGCGCTGCGGCGACCGCCCTGGCCACGCCCGGCGGCGTCGTCCTGCTGGTGCTCGTCGGCGCGGTGGCGGTCGCCATCGGGGTCGGCCTCGTCGTGATCGGCGTGCGCGGCTCGTGGAAGAAGCACCTCCGGCCGCAGCCGGAGTCCGTGCGCCGGACCGTGGCCGTGCTCGCCACGCTCGGCTACGTCGCGAAGGGGATCGCCGTGGTCATCGTCGGCGTCCTCATCGCCGTCGCCGGCATCCGCAGCGACCCGGACCAGGCGACCGGGCTCGACGGGGCGTTCGACGCGCTCCGGTCGATGCCGGGCGGTTCCGTCGTGCTCGTCGTGGTCGGACTCGGCTTCGCGGCCTTCGGGCTCTACAGCTTCGTCCGGGCCCGGTACGCCCGGATCTGAACGAACGGCATCCGGTCACCACGCGCGGTCCCGATCGCGCAGAGGGGATGGTGGCGGCCCGTGCCGCCCCGGCGATGCGAAGATGCATCGTCGCGTCGGCGACACGCCCGATGAGTCGTCACGCCACGCGTGACGCCCCCACCGAAGACGAGGAAGCATGGCCCCGACGGACGCACCCCGGGAGCACGCCGGACTGCTGGCCGGCCGGTACCGGCTCGAGCAGGTCATCGGCCGAGGCGGCATGTCCGTCGTGCACCACGCCTGGGACGAGAGCCTGGACCGACCCGTCGCCGTGAAGCTCTTCCACCCGGGCATCGTCGACATCGCCCGCCAGGAGGCCGAGCAGGGCGTCCTGGCAGCGCTCGACCACCACAACCTCGTCAGCCTGCTCGACGCCGGGGTGGTCGAGGACCAGCACGGGTCGCTGCAGCGCTTCATCGTGATGGCGCTCGTGCACGGCCAGGACCTCGAGGAGCGCCTGGCGCTCGGCCCCCTCGCATCGCGGCACATCGCCGAGATCGGCTACGACATGGCCGAGGCGCTCGACTACATCCACGCGCAGGGCGTCGTGCACCGGGACATCAAGCCGTCGAACATCCTGCTGGTCGACTACGGCAACGGCTCCGACCGGGCACGCGCACGACTCACCGACTTCGGCATCGCCCTGGCCGCCGGCGTCGAACGGCTCACCGCGGACGGCGTCACGACCGGCACGGCCGCCTACCTCAGCCCGGAACAGGCCCGCGGCGCGGAGGTCGGTCCGGCGAGCGACGTCTACTCGCTCGGCCTGGTGCTGCTGCAGTGCTTCACCCGGCGGCGTGAGTTCCCCGGGTCGCTCGTCGAGTCGGCGCTCGCCCGGCTGTCCCGCGACCCGGTCGTCCCCGAGCCGCTGCCGGAGCACTGGAAGCACGCCCTCGCCGCGATGACGGCGCAGGACCCGCGCGAGCGCCCGGTGGGTGCCGACCTGGTCGCGCTCCTCCGCCACGTCGTGATCACCGACACCGCGGAGGCTCCTCCCGCCGACCCGACGTCGGCCGGCGTCGCGCACGGACCCGGGGCCGACACCGCCGGCTCGGCCACGTCGTCGACCGCAGCCGGTCCCGTCACCGGTGGGGGCGCCTCCAGGCCGACACCGGGCGAGCCCCGGACCGACGCGTCGCGCCCAGCGACCCTGGACGTGCTGCCCGAGGAGGCGCTGCAGCGGACCACCAAGATGGCCGCGCGCCTGTTCGACGCCCCGATCGCCCTCATCGAGGTGCTGGACGAGGACCGCGAGTGGTCCCAGTCGTACGTCGCCGACGGTGTCGACAAGTCCGCGCGGAGCATCAGCTTCCGGAACGGCTTCGCGCCGGTGCCGGTGCCGGTCGTGATCCCGGACGGGTCCACGCACCCGGAGATGCGGAACAGCCCGCTCGTCACCGGACCGCTCGGCATCCGGTTCTACGTCAGTGTCCCGCTGGTCCGCCACGACGGCGTCGCCGTCGGCACGCTCGCCGTGCTCGACTCCCGACCCCGGACGGCCGACGAGGCGGACATGGCGAACCTCCGCGACCTCGCCGCACTCGCCGTCACCCAGCTCGAACTCCGCCAGGAGTCACTGCGCACCACGAGCGACTCGGTGCCGATCCTCCGCACCGGGCAGGGCGCGCACGTGGCACCGGTGACCCATGACGGCACGGCCGTCGGGCCCGAACACGCCGTCTGAGTCCGCACCCGGCACCCTCCCCGGGCACGCGTGACTAGCGTGTGGGGCGTGGACATGGACGACGACGCACCCCGGACCGACGAGCGGATCGCTGACGAGTACCTGACGGGCGAGCGGCTGCCCGTCGGCGGTGTCCCGGAGCAGGGCGACGACCTCGGCGACGCCGCCGTGGACGAGGACGAGGCGACCCCGGTGGCCCCCGACATCACCTACGACGAGCAGCTCTACCCGGCCCGGCCGCGTCGACTGCGGCCGCGGGTGAACCTGCGCGGCGGCAGCCTGCAGCGCCGGTTCTCGGACCCGCGTGCCGCCAACGGCGAGAACCCGGCCTACATCGAGTGGCTCGTCCGGCAGTCAATGCTCAAGGACGCCGACGTCCTCAGCCGCCAGCTCTCCGGCACGCCGGCGATGTGGCGGAACCCCTACGCCCGGCCCGACGCCCGCCGTGCCGTGGCGACCTCCGACGTGTGGTTCACCGCGTACCCGATCTCGCTCATCACCCGTGAGGGCGAGTCCTTCCTCACCGCGCTCGCCGACCCGCAGCTGTGGTCCGCGTTCGAGCGCATCGGCATCAACGGCGTGCACACCGGCCCGGTCAAGCGTGCCGGTGGCATCCGCGGCTGGCAGGAGACCCCGAGCGTCGACGGCCACTTCGACCGGATCGGGACCCAGATCGACCCGACCTTCGGTGACGAGGAGACCTTCCAGCGGATGACCGACGTCGCCGAGGAACACGGCGGCAGCATCATCGACGACATCGTGCCGGGCCACACCGGCAAGGGTGCCGACTTCCGGCTGGCCGAGATGGCCTTCAAGGACTACCCCGGGATCTACCACATGGTCGAGATCCCGCCGGAGGAGTGGTACCTGCTGCCCACCGTGCCCGAGCACCGCGACTCGGTGAACCTCGACCCGGCGACCGAGTCCGCCCTGGCCGAACGCGGCTACATCATCGGCGAGCTGCAGCGCGTGATCTTCCACCAGCCCGGCGTCAAGGAGACGAACTGGAGCGTCACCGCGCCGGTCGTCGGCGTCGACGGCACCACCCGGCGCTGGGTGTACCTGCACTACTTCAAGGAGGGGCAGCCGTCGGTCAACTGGCTCGACCCGACCTTCGCCGGCATGCGCCTGGTGATCGGCGACGCCCTGCACTCGCTCGGCGACCTCGGCACGAGCGCGCTCCGACTCGACGCGAACGGGTTCCTCGGCGTCGAGAAGAGCGCGGAGGGCGCACCCGGTTGGTCGGAGGGCCACCCGCTCTCACACGCGGCGAACCACGTCATCGCCGGGATGGTCCGGAAGGTCGGCGGCTTCACCTTCCAGGAGCTGAACCTGACGATCGAGGACATCCGCGACACCGGGGCCGTCGGCGCCGACCTGTCGTACGACTTCATCAACCGCCCCGCGTACCACCACGCCCTGGCCACCGGGGACACCGAGTTCCTGCGCCTGACGCTCCGCACCTCGCTCGAACTCGGGGTCGAGCCGGTCAGCCTGGTGCACGGCATGCAGAACCACGACGAGCTCACCTACGAGCTCGTGCACTGGGCGACCCTGCACCAGGACGACCTCTACACGTTCCACGGCGAGGAAACCCGGGGCGGGGCGCTCGCCGAACGCATCCGGGCCGACCTCACCGCGGCGCTGACCGGCGACGCGGCGGACTACAACCTGGTGTTCACGACGAACGGCATCGCGTGCACCACGGCTTCGCTCATCGCCGCGACGCAGGGGCACACCACCCTCGATGCCGTCACCGACGAGCACGTGCCGCAGATCCGCGACGCCCACCTGCTGCTCGCCGCGTTCAACGCCTGGCAGCCCGGCGTCTTCGCGATGTCCGGCTGGGACCTGCTCGGATCACTGACGGTGCCGCAGGAGACCGTGGCGGACCTCATCGCCGAGGGCGACACCCGGTGGATCGAGCGCGGCGCGCACGACCTGCTCGGCGTCGCGCCGGACACCGAGCGTTCGGCCTCGGGCATGCCCCGGGCCCGCTCGCTCTACGGTCCGCTGCCGGAACAGCTCGAGTCGCCCGACTCGTTCGCGTCCCGCCTGGGCGAACTGCTGCGGGTGCGGACCGAGTACGGCATCGCCTCGGCCCGACAGGTCGACGTCCCCGAGGTCGCCCACCGCGGGATGCTCGTGATGGTGCACGAACTCGAGTCGACCGACGAGACGGGCGAGCCGGTCGTGCAGATCACCGTGCTCAACATGACCGACACCCCGCTCGACGGCACCATCCGGTCCGAGTCGCTGCCGCACGGGGCGACGGTCGTCGACGCCACGGACCACAGCGAGCTCGGCACCGTCGACGACCTGTGCAGCTTCCCGCTCCGCATCGACGCGTACGGCTCGCGGTTCCTGGTGCTCCGCCGGAACGTCGAGCAGGGGGCCTGAGACCGTGCCGGCGAGCGCGACCTCCGGCCCCGCCCGGGTGTTCAGCGACGTCCGGGCGACCCTGGCGGAGAGCATCGTCTGGGACCCGGCGCAGGGACTCGGCCGCTGGGTCGACATCCCGAACGGCACGCTGACCACCGCGGACGCCGACGGTCGGGTGCTGCAGACCACGCAGCTCGATCCGCCCCTGCCGTCGTTCCAGCCGCGTGCCGGAGGTGGCTTCATCGCCGCCCAGGACGACACCGTCGTGCTGACCGATGCCGACGGACACGTCGAACGCGAACTGGCCGGTGTCACGCACGCCAACGACGAGATGCGCTTCAACGAGGGCAAGTGCGACCCGTTCGGCCGGTTCCTGGTCGGCAGCATGGACCCGACCGACGGGCCGCCGGCCGGCGCGCTCTACGCCTTCTCGGCGGACGGGTCGGTCGCGGTGCTGCGGAGCGGGTTCGGCACGACCAACGGCATGGAGTGGAACGACGACGGCTCCGAGATGTACGTGACGGACACCGACACGAACACGGTCTACCGGGCCTCCTACGGACCCGACGGTCTGCTCGGCGACCTCGAGCCGTTCATCGACGGTGCCGCACACGACGGACTCGTCCGCGACGACGAGGGCTGCTTCTGGGGCGCGATCTACGGCGAGAGCAAGGTCGACCGGTACGGCCCGGACGGAGCGCACCTCGAGACGGTGGAGATCCCGGCGCCGAACGTGACCTCGGTGGCGTTCGGCGGGACGGACATGTCCCTGCTGCTCGTCGGGACCGCGCGGGAGGACCTGACCGAGGACCAGCTGGCACGCTCCCCGCACTCCGGCTCGGTGTTCGCGGTGCCGACCCGCGTGCACGGACGCCCGGCGTTCCCCTTCGCCGGCTGAGGGTCCTGCCGGGCTGGCGACGCGCGCCGCGGCCGGAGCGGAGGACGCCCGCGGTAGCCTGGGCGACCGCCAGCCACCGCGAGGAGCGCCCATGAACGACGAACACCACCCGGGTCACCCCGTCCCGACCGGCGCCCCCGACCCGGCCGGCGAACTCGCCCAGGCTGAGGACGCCGACGTCGAGGTCCGCGTCGACCGCATCGCCGTCGACCACACCTACGTGCGCGTCAGCTCGATCGGCGAGCCCGGTGAGCGCGCGTTCGTCCTGGTCGCGGGGCTCGGCATCGCGTCGACGTACTACGAGCGGCTGGCCCCGCACCTCAACGAGAACGGCCCGGTGCACGCGCTCGACCTGCCCGGTTTCGCGGGGGTCCCGCGGTTCCGCGGCGGCGTGTCCATCGAGCGGTACGCCGACGCCGTCGAGAAGGTCATCGACGACCTCCGCCTGCACGACCCGGTGCTCATCGGCCACTCGATGGGGACGCAGGTCGTCGTCGAGGTCGCAGCCCGCCGCCCGGACATCTCTGACCTGGTGCTCATCAGCCCGGTCCTCGACCCGGCCGCGCGGTCGATCCCGAAGGCCGCGCTCCGCTTCCTCCGGTCCGCCGTGCACGAACCCGCCGCGGTCCGCTGGCACGCGGTCACCGCGTACGCGCTCTGCGGGTGGCACTGGTTCCGCAAGGTCCTGCCGAAGATGATCGCCTACCCGATCGAGGACCGCGTCGCCGACGTCCGGGCGCACACCCTGGTCGTCCGCGGCGAGCACGACGCACTCGTGCCGCGCTCGTGGGTCCGGCAGCTCGCCCGCGCCCTGCCCTACGGCGTGCTCCGCGAGGTCGTCGACGGCGCACACTCGGTCATGCACGCCCAGGCCGACGCGGTGGCGCAGCTCGCCGTCGCCCACGTCGACGGTCGGTTGCCCGACCGCGGGGTCTCGTCGTTGCAGCGGGTCCGGGACGACTCCACCGCGACGGACCTCGACCGCCTCGGCGCGACCGACCGCTGGCTGGTCGTGAAGTCGCGGTTCACGGAGGTGTTCGGCATGGCGAAGGGCGACGACGAGCAGCTCGAGGCCGCCAAGTCCGCGCACGCGGTCGCGATGGCCGACCACGACGGCATCCCGGTCGACCCGGACGAGCGCGACGAGGTCGTCGACACTGTCGCGCCGGAGCGCGGCGGGGACCGACGTCCCTTCTGACCACGGCCGTCGGGCGGACGGACTGGAGGCCCGTGACCGGTTCCGCAGAACCGGGCACGGGCCTCCAGTCGGTCACCGCCGGATCCGGCGGACGACCCTGACCGGACGACTGAGCCTGGTCGACCGGCTGAGCGTGGTCGACCGGCTGAGGGCGATCAGTCAGCGCTGATGAGGCCGGGCAGCGCGTCCGGCGTCAGCGCGTGCGCCTCCGCCAGCACCTTCCGGGCCTCGTCGGTCTTGCCGGAGACGTTCCAGAGCAGCACACCGGCGACCAGGTCGTCGTCGCCCAGGTGGTAGACGACACCGGTGACGTTCGGCTCGGCCCAGTCCTCGACGGTGCGGAGCGACGAGGACACGACGCCGACGGCCTCGTACCCGAGTTCGAAGACGTTCGAGTAGAACATCGGCGTGTGGTCGTACGTCTCGCCGGCGCCGGCCAGGTTGCGGCCCGCCTGCCGGCCCTGCTGCTGGGCGTTGTCGACGTGCTCGACGCGGCGGGTGCCGAGCAGGCGGTCCGGGTAGGACGCGACGTCGCCGGCGGCGAAGACGGCGGGATCGTCGGTGACGAGCGTCGACGACACCGTGATGCCGTCGTCGACCGCCAGGCCGGCGTCCTCGGCGAGCTGCGTCGCGGGCTCGATGCCGAGGCCCGCCACGGCGGCGTCCGCCGTGATCGTGGAACCGTCGTCGAGCGTGAGCGTGACGCCGTCCGCGGTCTCCTCGCCGGACTCGACGCGGCGGCCGGTGCGGACCTCCACGCCGGCGTCGACGAAGCGCTGTTGGAAGGCGGCGGCGAGGCCGGCCGGGAACATGTGGCCACCGAGCACGTCGTCCGGGGTGACGAGCGTGACGCGGGCACCGTTCTGGACGAGCCCGGCCGCGACCTCGGTGCCGATGTAGCTGCCGCCGACGACGACCACGTGGGCGTTCGCGTCGGCGTGCCGGCGGAGCGTGCGGTAGTCGGCGGCGCTGCGGTAGCTGAGCACGCGGTCGGACGGCGCGAGCCCGGGCAGGTCACGCGGGTGGCCGCCGGTCGCCAGGAGCAGCCGCTCGTAGCCGACGACGGTGCCGCCGTCGGTCGTGACGGTCTTCGCGCCCCGGTCGATCGACGCGACCCGGGTGCCCAGGACGAAGGTCGCCCCGGTCTCCTCGGTGTGCAGGTCGACCTTGTCGTCCCAGCTGAAGTCCGGGTCGGTCCAGAGCTTCTTGGACAGTGCCGGGCGGGCGTAGGGGCGGTCGACGTCCTCGCTGATGATCCCGATCGAGCCGTCGGGGTCGAGCTCGCGGATGCCGCGGGCAGCGGAGTCGGCGACCATCCCGCCGCCGACGATGAGGTAGCGGTGGTCGGTCATGGTTCCTCCGTCAGATGGTGGCGACCGAGCCGGAGTCGACGCGGTAGTTCGAGCCGTTCACGAAGCTGGCGAGCTCGGAGCACAGGAACGCGACGACGTTCGCGACCTCTTCCGGCTCACCGCGACGCTTGAGTTCCATGTACGGACGCTGCTCGTCGAGGAAGCTCGAGATCGCCTCGTCGAACGAGGTGCCGAGCTGCTTCGACCGCTTGTCCATCATGGCGTCGGTCATCGGGGTGTGGATGAACGCGGGGGAGACCGTGTTCACGAGCAGCCCCTCCTCCGCGTACGAGCGCGACAGGCCCTTGGCGAACGAGAGCACCCCGGCCTTGGCGGCGCAGTAGGGCAGCTCGTCGTCGTACGGCTGCGAGGCGTCCTCGGACACCAGGTAGACGATCCGACCCCAGCCGCCGTTCCGGAGGTCCGCGATGAACTCGCGGGTGATCCGGACCGGCCCCATCAGGTCGACGTCGAGCGTCTCCTGCCAGCCGGCCTCGTCGATCTCGTGGAACATGCCCTGGGCGCCGGTGACGCCGGAGGACTGCACCAGGATGTCGATCTCGCCGACGGCGTCCCGCACCTTCTCGTGCAGCGCGGCGAGGCTCTCGGCGCTGCGGACGTCCGCGGCGAACGCGTGCAGTCTGCCGACCGGCGCTTCGAGCTGGTCGGCGCTGGTGTCGAGCCGACTCTGGTCGAGGTCGGTGACGACCACTGTCGCACCCTCCGCCAGGAGGATGCGTGCCGTGTTCCAGCCGATGCCGGAGTCACCACCGAAGACGAGTGCGGTCTTGCCCTGGATCCCGAGGTCCACGTGCGACCCGCGGCTCAGGAGTGCGCGGACGCTTCGGCGGTCGCCGGGCTGGTCGCGGCGGCGAGCGGCGTGCGCGGCGTGCGGTTCTCGGCGGAGACCATCCAGGCGAGCTGCTCGAGGCGCTCGATGAAGCCGTGCAGCAGGTCGGCGGTCGTCGGGTCTTCCTCGTCGACCTCGTCGTGCACGTCACGCATGGTGCCGGTGGCCTGGTACAGGCGGAGGGTCACCAGGTCGATCGCGTCGTGCGTGGCGACCTCGCCCTCGGGGAACGCGTCGAGGTGGCTGGTCGCGGAGACCGTGGCCGAGCGGCCGTCCGGCACGGCGTACAGCGCACGCATGCGCTCCGCGGTGTCGTCGGCGAACTCACGGGCGGCGTCGACGATCTCGTCGAGCTGCAGGTGGAGGTCACGGAAGTTGGTGCCGAGGATGTTCCAGTGGGCCTGCTTGCCCTGCAGGTGCAGGTCGATGAGGTCGACGAGGACCTTCTGCATGTTGGCGGCGAGCTTGTCCGATGCGTGCATGTGACGACTCCTTCTTCGCGGGACCGGCCCGTCACGGGCCCGACCCTTCGCTGGACTGACCACTCCGGTCTACGCGCTCCGCGGCGGGGTCTTCCCAGTGGGTGTCGAGGAACCGTCCCCCGGCAGTGGTCGGGCGTCGATGTGGACCGTCGTCAGTGTGCGACGACGGGCGGGTCGACCTGGTCGACGGCGACGCGCATCTCCTCAAGGAACATCGCGACCACCCGGGCGTCGGTCGCGGACAGGCCCTCGGCGATCTGCATCATGCGGCGGTGCATGATGCCGAGCGTGGCCCGGACCTCGGCGTCGGTCTCGACGGTCGGCACGATGATGAGCCCGCGTCGGTCGGTGGGGTGCGGCTCACGACGGACGTGCCCGCTCTTGACCAGGCGGTCGACCAGGATCGTCGTCGACGCGGACGAGATCTTGAGGTACGCGGACAGGTCCTTCGGGCTGACCGAACGGCCCGCGCGCTGGGCCTGCAGCAGGTGACGGACGGCGAGCAGGTCGGTCTCGCCCATGCCCATCGAGTCGCGGGTGCGGCGGCGCATCGCCGTCTCGGAGGCCCGGTAGCGACGCAGGGCGTTCAGCACGGCGACACCGCGCTGGGTGGCGTCGTCGTCCGGGAACCAGTAGCCGGACGGCTCCGTGATCTCCTGCGTCGTCATCGGATGATGATAAGCCGTCAGGTGACCAGGCTGTCGAGTGGTCCGGACGGAGTGCGGTCCCGGGGACGCGACGGACGGGAGGCTGCCCACCCGCTGGTGGGGAGCCTCCCGTCCGTCACCGGCCGGGTCGTGTCGGTTCGGGCCCGACGCGAATCCGGGGGTGCGACGCGACTCAGGGGCGCGCCGCGACGGGGTGTGTCTACGCGGCGACCGGCTCGGCGGCTGCGTCGGCCAGCGCGGTCAGGGCGCCGCGGACGAGGCCGACGACCTCTTCGTCCTCACGCGGGTGCGTCTCGGCGAAGCGGACGACGGACTGCGGGATCGCGACCTTGACGTCCTCCAGGACCTTCGCGCCCGCGATGCCGGCGGCCTTGCGGGCGTCGTCGTGTGCCCAGACCCCGCCGTACTGCCCGAAGGCCGAACCGATGACGGCGAGCGGCTTGCCGGAGATCGGCGAGGCACCGAACGGACGCGAGGCCCAGTCGAGCGCGTTCTTCAGCACGGCCGGCATCGTGCCGTTGTACTCAGGCGTGACGAGCAGGACGCCGTCGGCGTCGGCGATGGCCCGGCGGAACGCGACCGCGGCCTCGGGCGGGGTGTCGCCGTCGATGTCCTCGTTGTAGAAGGGCAGGTCGACGATGCCGTCGAAGACCGAGAGCTCGATGCCCTCCGGAGCGTGCTGGGCGGCTGCCTCGGTGAGCTGGCGGTTGATGGATCCGGCGCGGAGGCTTCCCACGAGCGCGACGATCTGGGTCATGGCGTTCCTTCCTGACAGTGATGGTTTCAGCGACAACCAATGGTTCGGGCGTCGGATTCCCCGCCGACGAGGCGGGCGTGTCACGGGCCTCCCGCCGTGCGGAGCCGCCGTCGGTAGTGTCGGCGACGTGACCCCGAGACGCACGCCGAGCGACACGCCCCGCACTCCCGACCCGAACTGGTGGCGGCAGGCCGTCGTCTACCAGGTCTACCCGCGCAGCTTCGCGGACTCCGACGCGGACGGCATCGGCGACATCGCCGGTGTCACCAGCCGGGTGCCGTACCTGGCGGAGCTCGGCGTCGACGCGATCTGGCTGTCGCCGTTCTACCCCTCGCCCCTCGCCGACGGTGGGTACGACGTCGCCGACTACCGCGACGTCGACCCCAAGCTCGGCTCGCTCGACCGGATCGACGAACTCATCCACGCGGCCCACGAGCACGACTTGCGTGTCGTCGTCGACCTGGTGCCGAACCACACCTCGGACCAGCACGCGTGGTTCCGCGCCGCGCTCGCCGCCGCTCCCGGCTCGCCGGAACGGGCCCGCTACGTGTTCCGCGAGGGCGCCGGACCGGACGGCGAGCAGCCGCCGAGCGACTGGGTCTCCAACTTCGGCGGCAGCGCCTGGACCCGCGTGCCGGACGGCCAGTGGTACCTGCACCTGTTCGCGCCGGAGCAGCCCGACCTGGACTGGACGAACCCGGAGGTCCACCAGGACTTCGAACAGACCCTGCGCTTCTGGTCCGACCGCGGCGTCGACGGGTTCCGGGTGGACGTCGCACACGGGCTCGCGAAGGACCTGTCGGAGCCGTACCGCCCGTCGAACGAGCAGGACCTGCCGCTCGACGGCTCGGACCCGCTGTACGACCGCGACGAGGTGCACGAGATCTTCGCCGCCTGGCGGAAGGTGCTGAACAGCTACACGCCGCCCCGTGCCGCGATCGCCGAGGCCTGGGCACCCGCGCCCCGCCGGGTGTTGTACGCCCGGCCGACCGAGCTCGGACAGGCCTTCAACTTCGACCTGCTCGAGGCACCGTTCGACGCGACCGAGTTCCGCACGCTCATCGCGCAGAACCTCGAGGGTGCGGCGACGTCCGGCGGCTCGAGCACCTGGGTGCTGTCCAACCACGACGTCGTCCGGCACGCCACCCGGTACGGACTGCCCGACGGCACCGACACCGACGAGTGGCTGATGTCCGACGGGGAGACCCCGCCGCTCGACCGGGAGGGCGGTCTCCGACGCGCGCGGGCGGCGACCCTGCTCGTCCTCGCGCTGCCGGGCTCGTCGTACGTCTACCAGGGCGAGGAACTCGGCCTGCACGAGGCGCCCGCCATCCCGCACGACCAGCTGCAGGACCCGAAGTGGCTCCGCACCGGGCACACGGTCAAGGGCCGGGACGGCTGCCGTGTGCCGATCCCGTGGACCGAGACCGGGCCCTCGTTCGGCTTCGGCGAGGCCGCACCGCACCTGCCGCAGCCGTCGGACTTCGGCGCGTCGAGCGTCGAGGCCGAGGACCGCGTGCCCGGCTCGACGCTGTCGTTCTACCGCGAGGCGCTGTCCGCCCGCAGCCGTCTGCAGCAGGGCGAGGAGCTCGAGTGGATCGAGACGGCGTCGCCCCAGGTCGTCGCGTTCGCGCGGCACGACGGGTGGCGGTCGTACACGAACTTCGGCCCTGAGCCGGTGCCGATGCCCGAGGGCGCGGTCGTCGTGACGTCGGCCCCGCTGACGGACGGCGAGCTGCCCGGGTACACGACGGTCTGGGTGGCGTAGCCGATCCAGTCCTGCCCCGGTTCCGCCGGTCGGGCCGTCGGTGCCCCGGGCTTCCCTGCACAGTCGGGAGGCCCGGGGCATCGCTCCACAGGTCGGCCTCCGGTCCGCTCGTGCGGGCGCCTCGATCGCGACGATCGTGGCATGACACACGACACGAAGCGCCCCCGACCACCCGCCGTCGCCACCCGGGGTGCCCCTCCCGGCAGGCGGCGGCGGCTCCCGCGATGGGGTGCCGCCACCGCGGTCCTCGTCGCCCTGGCCGCGGCGAGCCCGCTCGGCGCCGAGGCACCGGCGGCCGCGGACGACCTCGCCTTCCCGTTCTCGACCGGGTTCGCGACCGCCGCAGGCGGGACCCTCAGCGGTGACGCCCGCATCGTCGACGGACGCCTCCGCCTGACGGACGCCGTCTTCCGGGCCGCGGGCGCCTGGGCGATGGACGACTCGTTCCCGTCCGACCGCGGGCTCGACATCGAGTTCGACTACGCGATGTACACGCCGGACGAGCAGGGGGCCGACGGCCTGCTGCTGTCCCTGGCGGACGGTTCGGTGCCGCCCGGCGTCGGGGCCTTCGGCTCGGCCCTCGGGTACTCGTGCCGCGACGAGGTGTCGCAGGGGCAGTCCACCTGCACGCTGCCCGGCCTGCCCGGGGCCTTCGCCGCCATCGCTCTCGACCAGTACGGCAACTTCTCGTTGCCGTTCAACGACAGCGGCCCCGGACGGACTCCGGAGACCGTCACCGTGCGCGGCTCCGGCAACGGGCTGACCGGGTACCGGTTCGTCCAGCACGCCGAGATCGCCGGCGGCGTCGCGACCGGCACCCGGACCACGCGGAAGGTCCACGTGGTCCTGCAGCCCGAGGACGACGGCCTGACCGTCACCGTCCAGCTGTCCGCTGCCGGCGGCGAGCTCCGGACCGTGCTCGACCACGTGCAGCTGGCAGGCCCGGGACAGGCACCGCTGCCGGCGACGCTCCGCCTGGGCTTCACCGGGGGCACCGGCTCGTTCCGGAGTGTCCACGAGGTCGACGCCCTCCGGGTGGCGGCACCCGCGGACCTCCGCATCGAGCACGACATGCCACCCGTCGTCGCCGGGGACCGTGTCCGCTACACGGTGACCGCGTCGAACGTCGGCGGCAACGCGTCCGATCCCAGCGCCGTCACCGTCGACGTCCCCGACCAGCTGCGGGACGTCCGGTGGACCTGCAGTGTGCCGGGTCCGTCGTCCTGTCGCGAAGCCTCCGGCACCGGGGACGTCGCCACCGCGGTCGCCCTCGAGCGCGGAGCGGCGGCCACGTTCACGATCGAGGGGCTGCTCGACCCCGGCGCCTCCGGTCAGATCGAGAGCGCCGCGCGGATCGACGCCGCCCCGGGGCTGTCCGACACGAACCCGGCGGACAACACCTCTCGGGCCGCGGCGCCCGTGACCGCGATCGCCCAGGTGTCGACCGGCAAGAGCGTCAGCCCGGACCGGGTCTCGCCGGGCGACGAGGTCGAGTACACCGTCACCGCGCGGAACGCCGGCCCGTCCACGGCCCGTGACGTCGGGGCGGTCGACGACCTGCCGGCACAGCTGGCCTTCGTCGACTCGAGCGGACCGGGCGGCTCGGGCGGCTCGGGTGACTCGGGCGACTCGGGCGGTGCCTGCTCGGCGGCGGGGCAGCGGGTGACCTGCAGCGGCGGCGGGGACCTGGAGCCCGGGCAGGAGCACGCGTTCCAGTTTCGGGCACGGCTCGACCCGGGGTACGCGGGCGACGGGTCGGACGTGGTGAACGTCGCGACGGCGACCTCGCCCACCGATCCGGACGGCGGTGAGCAGTCGCCGGAGGTCCCGATCAAGACGATCGACCCTGGTGACCCTGGTGACCCTGGTGACCCTGGTGACCCTGGTGACCCGGACGGGCCTGGCTCGACGGCGACACCGAATCCGACGGCGACACCGAGTCCGACGCCGACACCGAGCGCCAGCGCGGTGCCGGTGGGCGCGGGCCCGGGTGGTCCGGGCACCGGGGGAGCCGGGTCCGGCGACGGCGGACCCGTCGACACCGCGCCGCCACGGACGGGGGCGCTCGCCTACACCGGCGCGCAGGGCCTCGCGCTCACGGGCCTCGTCGCCCTCCTGCTCGCCGGTGCCGGGACGACCGTGTGGCTGCACCGTCGTCGGTCCCGCGCCGGAGCGGACCCCGCGCCCCAGAGCCCGGGGACCGCGATGGACGACGCCACGGCGGACCGCTCGGTCGGAGCGGGCCTGTTCGCCGAGCTGGGCGGACCGACCGGACGAGGGTAGCCGCACGGGCGGGGTGGGCGGCGTGCCCACCCCGCCCGCGCGCCGCCCGCGAGCCCGCTCCCGGACGGGTGCCCACATCGACGGCGGTAGGATCGACCGTACGAACCGACAGCCCGAGAGAGGTCCCGTGTCCCACTCCGTGGACGACGCCGAGCAGCGAGCACGGTACTGGCCGGTCCCGGTCCTCCGGGCCGTCCCCGCCGCCGTGATCGCGATGGTGATCACGTTCTCCCCGAACCACTCCGCCGGCTTCGGCCTGGTGCTGTTCGGGGTCTTCGCCCTCGTCGACGGCGCGGTCCTCGCCTGGGGCAGTGCCGCACGGCTCCCCGGTGACGACCGTTCGCGGCGCTCCGGCCTGGTGCAGGCGGCACTCTCGATCGTCGCCGGCATCGCCGCGCTCGCCTGCACCGGACTCGGACTGCCGGCGTTCATCACCCTCGTCGTGGCGTTCGCCCTCCTGACCGGCGCACTCGAACTGTCACAGGGTGTGCGGGCCCGTCGGCGCTCGCCGTTCGCCCGTGACTGGACGACGATCGGCGGCCTCACGCTGCTGCTCGCGATCGCGTTCCTCCTGACACCGCCGGACTACTCGCAGCAGCTCGGCGGGGTGGAGAAGGTGACCGGCACCCTCGACGCGCCGATCGTCCTGGTCGGGCTCCTCGGCGCCTACCTCGCCATCGCGGCGGTCTTCCACCTGATCGCCGGCCTCTCGCACAAGTGGGGAACGGCTGCCCCGGCGGCCACCCCGGACGGAGCACCACACGCATGAGCACCTCCACCCGCCGCGACCGAATGCGTCCGGCCGAGCTCCTCGGGATCTCCGCGGTGATCGCGGTCGTCGTCGGGCTCGTCGTGCTGATGTCGACGCGTGAACTCACGCTCTCGCTGGTCTTCCTCGGGGTGAGCTTCGTGGTCGTCGTCGTGGTGATGGCCATGCTCCAGCTGACCTCGACCACCGACCAGGACGACAACGACATGCTCGGCGGCCACGAGACCCCCGGACGAGGAGACGACGACGGCTTCCACTGAGTCCGCGACCCGACGAGCCACGTCGGGGCCGCACCGACCCGAGCAGGGTGACCCGGGCCTCCCGGCTCGCTACCGGCACCGGTACGTGATCCTCGCGGTCTGCTGCATGAGCCTGTTCATCGTCTCGATGGACTCCACCGTGGTGAACGTCGCACTGCCGTCGATCGGCCGTGAACTCCACAGCACCATCTCCGGCCTGCAGTGGACCATCGACGCCTACACGCTCGTCCTCGCCAGTCTCCTGCTGCTGTCCGGTTCCACGGCGGACCGCATCGGTCGACGCACCACCTTCCAGGTCGGACTGGCGCTGTTCACGGCAGGTTCGCTGCTGTGCTCCCTCGCGCCGAGCGTCGGGTGGCTCGTCGTCTTCCGCATGGTCCAGGCCGTCGGCGGGTCGATGATGAACCCGGTCGCGATGAGCATCATCACGGCGACCTTCGACGACGCCCGGGAGCGGGCCCGGGCGGTCGGCGTCTGGGGTGCCGTCGTCGGTGTCTCGCTGGGCGTCGGGCCGCTCGTCGGCGGTGCGCTGACGGACACCGTCGGATGGCGGGCGATCTTCCTGATCAACGTGCCGATCGGCATCGCCGCGGTGGTCCTGACGTTCCTGTTCGTGCCGGAGTCCCGCTCGCCGAAGCCGCGGAAGCTCGACCCGCTCGGGCAGGGCATCGTGATCGTGTTGCTGGCGAGCCTGGTCGGCGGCCTGATCGAGGGACCACGTCTGGGGTGGGTGTCGCCGGGTGCCCTCGCACTGTTCGTCCTGGCGGCGGCCGCGCTCGTGGCCCTCGTGGTCGTCGAGGGGCGCACCGCCGAGCCCCTCATCGACCTGCGGTTCTTCCGGAGCATCCCGTTCTCGTCCGCCGTGGGCACCGCACTCGTGGCGTTCGGCGCGAACGGGGCGTTCCTCTTCCTCATCGCGCTCTACCTGCAGGAGGTCCGGGGCATGACCCCGTTCCAGGCCGGCCTCTGGACCCTGCCGTCCGCGGTGATGACGATGCTCGTGTCGCCGATCTCCGGCCGGCTGATCGGCACCGTGGGCACCCGGGTGCCGCTCGTCCTCGCCGGCATCGGGATCGCCGGAGCCGGGGCGGTCCTCACGACCGTGCAGGCGTCGACCCCGATGTGGGTGCTCGTCGCCGCGTTCGTGCTGTTCGGCTTCGGGTTCGGCATGGTGAACGCGCCGATCACGAACACCGCCGTGTCGGGGATGCCGCGCGCGCAGTCCGGGTCCGCAGCCGCCGTCGCCTCGACCAGCCGGCAGACCGGGGTGTCGCTCGGCGTCGCCCTGGCCGGCACCGTCACCGGAGCGAGCGCGGTGGCCACCGTGGGCTCCGGGTTCGCGGTCGCCACGCACCCGATGTGGTGGATCGTCGTCGGCATCGGGGCGGCGATCGTCCTGGTCGGCTTCCTGTCCACCACGGCCGCCGCCCGCCGGTCCGTCGAGAGCATCGCCCCGCTGCTGCGCGGCTGACCGCCGCGTCGCACCTCAGCAACGCGACACCTCAGCGCCGCGCGGCCACGATCGCCCGGGCCAGCGCCTGCGTCGCCCGGTTCGGCTCCGGGTCGCTCCGCATCGCCAGCCCGATCCGCAGTGGTTCGACCGCGTCCTCGAGTTCCAGCACGGCCCCGTCGTGGCGGACGCCGGAGTCCGGCACGACCCCCACGCCGATGCCCGCCGACGCGAACCGCACCACGGCGGGCATGTCGTTCATCTCCGCGACCACCCGACGCCGGATCCCGAGTCGGTCGAGCACGCCGTCCAGGATCATCCGGTTGCCGAACCCGTGCGCGGTGTCGACGAAGGACTCGTCGGCGAGTTCGGCGAGCGACACCGACATCCGACCGGCGAGCGGGTGGTCGGCGGCCACGAACACCCGGAACGGCATCTCGCGGAGCGGCTCGACGACCACGCCGGACGGGATCGTCGGCAGCCCCGTGTACGCCAGGTCGAGCCGTCCCGCGACGAGGTCCTGCACCAGTCCCGTGGTGCCGCTCGGCGAGGTCATCAGCTCGACGGCGACCAGCGGGTGGCGCTGCCGGAACCCGCGCAGGACGCCGGTCAGGTCGACGATGTCCATGCTGGTGAAGATCCCCAGACGCACGCGTCCGCGCAGTTCTGCGTCGGACACCGCGGCCAGGTCGCGCATCCGGTCGAGGGACTCGAGGACGGCGCGGGCGTGGGGGAGCAGGTCTTCGCCGGTGGCGGTCAGGACGAGCCGACGTCCGCCGCGCTCGAAGAGCCGCACGCCGAGGGTCCGCTCCAGGCTCGCGATCCCGGCCGACACGGTGGACTGCGCGGCCCAGAGCCGTTCGGCCGCGCGGGTGACGCTGCCCTCGGCGGCGACGGTGACGAACTGTTCGAGCAGCCGGGTCTCCATGCGGTCGATCATCGACCCGATCGATGGCGGGCATCAAGACGATCCGTTTGACCCGATGGATGCTGCGCGGGAGCATCGGAGCATGTCATCCGTCATCGAATCCCCGGCGACCGGCTCGACGGCCACCGCTCCGGCCCCTCGCGGCCGTCGTGCGCACACCCGTCGGCGCCACGGCTTCGGCTTCTGGGCCGTCGCCTTCGCGTTCACCGCGGTGATGGCCTTCGCGACCGTCCCCGCGCCGCTCTACGTCATCTACCAGGCGCGCGACGGCTTCCCGACCTTCACCACGACGATCGTCTTCGCCGCCTACGGCCTCGGCGTCGTCGGGTCCCTCTGGCTCGCCGGACACCTCAGCGACGTGCACGGTCGCCGGCCGCTGATCCTCGTCTCGATCGCCCTCGAGCTCGTGGCCGCCGTGCTGTTCCTCGTCTGGAACGACGTCAGCGGTCTGATCGTCGCGCGGCTCGTCACCGGGCTCGGCGTCGGTACCCTCACCGCCACGGCGACCGCACACCTCGGGGAGCTCAAGGTCCGGGCGACCGGTGACGAGTCCTCCGCCAAGGGTGCGAGCGTCGCCGCGGGGGTCGTCAACCTCGGCGGGCTGTCGCTCGGAGCCCTGATCGGCGGTGCGCTGGCCGAGTTCGTCGGGCAGCCGCTGATGGTGCCGTACGTGGTGTTCGTCGTCGCCCTCGTGATCGCGTTCGTGGTCGTCCTCGCCGTCCCCGAGACCGTCGACCGCCCGACCGAACCGGTGCCGTACCACCCGCAGCGGCTGCGGGCCCCGGAGGGTCAGAGCGCCGCGTTCTGGGCCGCCGGCACCGGAGCCTTCGCCGCCCTCGCCGTGCAGGGGCTCTTCACCTCGGTCGCGCCGACGTTCCTCGGCACCACCTTCCACGTGACCGACCGGCTGGCCGCCGGCGCGACGACGTTCGGTGTCTTCGCCGCGAGCGCGCTGTCCCAGGTCGTGTTCGCGAAGCTGCCGCAGCGCACTCAGATCCGCCTGGGTGTCGTCCTGCTCGTCGGTGGCCTCGCGGTCCTGGCGGTGTCCGCGGTGGTCCTCCAGGTCGCCGGCTTCATCGGCGGCGGTGTGGTCGCGGGTGCCGGCGTCGGGCTCCTCTTCCGCGCCTCGATCGGCAGCGCCGGTGCGCTCGTCGGACCGGAGGAACGTGGTGGGGTCCTCGCCGCCACCTTCCTCATCGCGTACGCCGGGCTGACGGTCCCGGTCGTCGCCGTGGGTGCGGCGCTGCTCGTGCTGCCCACCCTGCCGGTCCTCATCGGGTACGTCGTGCTGGTCGCCGCGCTCGCGGTCTTCGCCGGAGCGCGCCTGGCCGCACGAGCCTGACCGGCACGCGCCTCCCGTCCGAGACGGGCGCGTCTGCGCGAGACGGGCCGGTCCGCGTCAGACGGGCCCGTCTGCGTGAGACGGGCCCGTCTGCCCACGACGCCGCGCTTCTGCGCACGACGCCGCGGTGTTCGGCGGCGTCTCGGGCAGCCGGCGGCGTCGTACCCGAACGGTGTCGCCGCCGGCGCGCACGGGCCCGTCTCCGCGAAGCGGGCACGTCTGCGCGAGACGCCGCATTCCACGCGAGACGCCCCGGAGTTCGGCGGCGTCTCGCGTACCCGGCGTCGTCCTACCCACACGGCGTCGGGACTCCGCCGACCCCTCCAGGCCGGCCG
>NZ_JASDDD010000055.1:0-21278 GCF_030407555.1 Curtobacterium sp. APC 4022 | reverse complement strand
GCCCCCGCCCCGCGCGCGTCCGCGACGCCCTTCGGGGTCGGCCGCTTCGCGGCCCCGTCCGTCGGTCTCGACGTCCCCCTCGGGGCCCTGAGCGTCGTCGACGACGTGGTCGAGCCTCCCGGCTTCACCTCGGCGTACTGGGTGCGGAACCTCGGCGTCGCCCCGGCGGACGCGGCCCACGGCACCGTGTTCGTCGCGATGCACTCCCTGCGCGGCGGCGGTGTCGGGCCCGGGAACGCGCTGACCGACGTCGCGGCGGGGCGCCCGCGCATCGCGACGGGGGCGGCGATCACGGTCGACGACGTCCGCTACCGCGTCACCCGCACCGAGACGGTCGGCAAGGGCGACATCCACGCCGACGCCGAGGTGTGGGCGAACACGCCGGGGCGGCTCGTCGTGATCACGTGCCTGCAGCGTGCGGACGGTGAGCGGTCGGTGAGCAACGTGGTGGTCGAGGCCGTGCGAGCCTGAGGCCCGTCGCCAGGGGTACGACTCTGTGGGTGGCAGAGCCAGTTCGACCGACGACGAAGGGGTACATTCCGGTCCTCAAATTCGACGACTGACACCCGAACGGGGGTCATGGAATTCTGATCGAGCGGCGCTGCACGATGCGCCGCTGATCGATTCGAAGGGGGAATCAATGAACATCGGACGTATGCGGAAGACGATGGCTTCGGCCGTCGTCGTGACAGCCACGGCGATGATCGCGACGGCGCTGGGGGCAGCGCCCGCGAATGCAGCCACCACGTTCGACCCGCTGGCCATCGTCCAGCAGCGGGGACTCCTCGGCGGTGACTCTGCCGTTGCGCAGGAGAAGACGCTCGCTGCGCAAGCGCAGGCCGAGGATGCGACGGTCGGGTCAGCCAAGCCGTTGACACTGACCGCGACGAATGACGGTCTCAGCGCGGCGAAGCCATCATCGACGAATGCAAGTGTCCAGACGGCGAGCAACTTCGGTGTGGTCGCCGGTCTCAACGACCAGGGCAACAACTCATCGTTCATCGCGATGAAGGACGCCTCTGCGCCGAAGGACTATGGCTTCACGGTCGACGAGCCCGGTGCGCAGCTGAAACTGGAGAGCAACGGCGCTGTCACCGTCACCGACGGCAGCGGCAACTTGATCAACTACATCGACACACCCTGGGCCACTGACGCAGCGGGCAACGACCTCTCAACCACGTTCACGGTCGACGGCAACACGATCACCCAACACGTCGACACGACGGGAGCGACCTTCCCGGTCGTCGCTGATCCGCAACAGGGCTGCGGGATCGGGCACTGCTCGATCTACTTCAACAAGTCGGAGACGAAGGACATCGGTAGTGCGGGGCTCACGGCTCTCGGCGGCGCAACCGCAGCGTGCGCTTTCGGCGGTGCAGTTGCGGTGTTCGCCTGTGCTGCAGCCACGGCATCCATCGGCGCAACCGCTCAGTACGCTGAGAACCACAAGCAGTGCGTGGGCATCTTTTACACGACGACGCCCCCGCCGCTGACGGAGTGGAATCCCTTCGCGTACAGCGGCAAGCAGTGCAAGTAGCACCGTGAAGAAGTCCGACCATCAGGAGGCATCATGAGTAGCTCGAGTTCGAAGGGCGATCGACAGAAGTTCCGGTGGGGCGTCGTCCTGTTGGTCGTACTCGGTCTCGCCGTGTTCACGCCGCTCGCAGCGGCTTTCGGGAACGCGCCGACGTACTTCTTCATCGAGGTCGTCCTCATCGCGGCTCTTGTTGCTTGGTACGAGAAGAAGAAGCGTCAACACCGCTGATCGAATCACGTCAGCGCGGTGGGCCTGCATCCCCGGATGGAGGCCCACCGCACGTCTCGGTCGGTGTCGGGAATCAGGACCCGTCGCCTTCGTGCACCTGATCACTAAAGAGAGGTCGTTGGGCCGCCGACACCAAGAGACGGTCAGCTGCGCAGGGGGTCCGGACGTCGGCGGAGGTCCCGCCGTCCGACGAGGAACCACACGAGCGACCCCAGCACCGGCAGCACGACCACCCCGACGATCCACACGACGGTCGCCGGCAGGGACATGCGCTCGGTGTTCCGCACGACGGACACGACGGCCGCGACCATCAGCGCCAGGACGGCGACGAGCGCGATCGTCCACGAGATGTCGTACTGCTGGGGGATGACGGGGTTGTGCACGGCAGGACCTCCGGTTCAGGTCCGACCCTGGCGCAGCAACCGGGGCGGGTCAAGCGCCGGGAGGCCCGTGGCACCGCCCGCCCCGCCGGTCACGCCGTCGGGAGCTCACCGTCCAGGTCAGCGCAGCGCCGCGAACAGCACGTCGGCCACCTGCGGCAGCTCGGTGCGGAACGACCACTGCACGGTGTTCCAGTCGTGCCCGCTCCCCGGTGCGAGCGCCACGGTGGCGTGGGATCCCGCGGCCCGCGCTGCCCGTGCGAGCACCCGGGCGTTGTCGCTGAACTCGCGGTCAGAGGACCCCGCCGTCAGCCAGAGCGCGTGCCCGTGCAGCCCGTTCGCCCGCATCTGCGCGATCGGACCGGCGGCCTTCCACGCTGCGACGGAACCGCCGAAGGCCCGGTCGGCACTGTGCTGCGGGTTCTGGTCGATCGGGTGCAGTTCACTCGAGACCGCGAGCACGGGCCCGAACCGGTCGGGCTGCGCGGTGACGAACTGCATCGCGCAGGTCGCCCCCTGTGAGAACCCGGCCAGGCCCCAGGCGTGCCGGTCGGTGGTGACCGGCAGGTGTGCGGTGAGCCAGCGTGGGACGTCCTCGGTGACGTAGGTCCGGGCCTTCCCGAGCTCGGAGTCGACGCACATCGTGTTGAGCCCGGGCGCGGACAGCTGGTCGACGGAGACGACGATCGGGGCGCGGCCCTGGTGTGCTGCGGCGTAGGCGTCGAGTGCCTTGTCCAGCTGTCCGGCGGTGAACAGGTCGCTCGGGGCGCCGGGCTGCCCGGAGAACGCGAGCACGACGGGCAGCTTCCGGGGGTTCCGGACCAGGGCGGCCGGCGGCAGGTACACGACGGCCGGTCGGGCGTCGAAGCCGGACCGCTGCCCCGGGATGTCGATCGTGCGGACCTCGCCGACGGCGGGCGGCGCGGCAGCGGGAGCGGCGGCGAGGTCGAGCTCCGGGTAGGGGTTCTTCTGCACCACGGTGCCGAGCGTCGGGTACATCGCGAACTCGACGTTCACCCCGAGGGCCGGCACCAGCAGCGCAGCCGGCACGAGCACCGCAGCCAGCACGCGACGCCAGCCACCGCCCTGCACCAGACCGACGACCGCGATGCCGAGCGCTGCGGCAGCCACGGCGACCCACATCCGCGTGATCGGACTGAGCGCGACGCCGAACACGTTCATCAGGTCGCTCAGCACCCAGCAGACGACGAGCACGACCACGGCTGCACCCGCGGCGACGGCGGCGCGGAGTCCGGCTCGACGCCAGGCGGCCCGTGAGCGCAGCGCGCCGACGGCCGGCAGGAAGACGGCGACCGTCAGCAGGGTGAACCCGACGTCCAGGGGGACGAGCTTCGACGGCGCCTGCAGCTGGGTGGCGAGCAGCCACTCGGTCGGACTCACCGGGCCGCCGCGCGGTGTGCCTGCCGCAGGGCCCAGAGGTGCTTCGGCCGCAGACCCGGCACGTACGCGCCGGCCAGGGCGCGGGCGACGCGCGGCACGTGCAGCGGAGTCGGGACCACGATCCAGAGTGTCTCGTGCCGCGCTCCGAACTTCTCCTTGAAGCGCTGCAGGGACCTGAAGCCGTACACGGGTTCCAGCAGCCGGGCGACGAGCAGCGATCCGCGGGTGACGAGCGACCCGGCGCCGGCGTGGGCGGCCAGCGGCGTGCCGGAGAGGCTGATCATGCGCAGTCCGGCGTCGCGGGCACGGAGGGCGGTGCGGGCGATGAGGAACTCCATCACGCCGGGCATCCCGTCCTCGCCGCGGCGCATCACGTCGAGCGTGTACCCGGCGAGCGCTCCGCGTTCGTACACCGGCAGCCAGCTGGTGACCGCGGTGACGTGTCCGTCGGCGGCCACGGCCAGCATGAGCCGCACGTCCGGGTCGTCGAGCTCGTGGAAGCCACCGAGGGTGAACCCCATCTCGGGCAGTCGCCGGTCGGTCGCCCAGCGGGTGCAGATCGTCTCGACCTGGGCACGCTGCTCGTCGTCGAGGGCGTCGAAGGTCGTCCACTCGTCACGCACGCCCTCGCGGTCGGCGCGGTTCGAGGCCGTCCGGAGGTCCTGCCGCTTCTTGCCGCGCAGGTCGAACGACGTCACGTCGAGCACCGACTCCACGCCGACGGGCAGGGACGTCCAGCCCTCGGCGGCGAGGATCTGCCGCACCGGTTCGTGCACGCTCGTGAACGCCGGCACCCAGCCGTTCCGCTCGCAGAAGGCCGCGAACGCGGACACCACCTCGGCACGGTCGTCGACGCAGCACGCCGGGTCGGAGACCGTCAGCGCCACGTCGCCGCAGACCCGGTAGGCCACGGCACCGCGTCCGCCCGGGTGCGTCCAGGTCGCGTTGCCGCGCCAGGTGCCCATGTGGCCGAGGGTGCCGGCGTCGCCGTCGCGGAGCATCCCGACGAAGGCGTCACGTCCGTCCGCAGCGGCGCGGAACCGTCCACGGACCAGGGTGCCGCGGAGGGCGAGCACCGCCAGCAGCACGATCGCGGGCACGAGCCAGGCGCCGAGCAGGGTGACCTGCCACTCGATCGCGTCGAGTCCGATCCCCCGCCACTGCACGGCGTCGTCGGTCATCGGTTCGATGAGGAACACGTCGGCCAGCACGGCGGTCAGCGTGATGAGCACGCCGACGGCCAGGTACACGCCGACGCGGCGGCCGCGCTGCACGAGCCACGCCGAGGCGAGCAGCAGGAGCCCGACCACGACGACCGCGTGGTCGCTCATGGCGTCGGCGAAGACGGACAGCACGCCGTCCGGGTCCGGCACGACGGGCGTGACCAGCGTGCCGGCGCCGAGCGCGATGAGGGTCGCGACCACCCACGTGCGTGCGCTGACGGTGTCATGGGTGGACGGGCCTCCAGGACGGGAGGCGCGGCGCACCACGAACGCGCCCGCTGCGGTCCCGAGCAGGGTCGCCAGGGCACGGGCCAGGTCCGAGCCGTGGCCGGCGAAGAGCACCAGCGTCAGGACGACGGTCCAGAGCGCGGCGCGGGTGCGCCACCGGCGCTGGGCCGGCATCGCCGCCGAGGCGGCGCCGAGCAGCGCGGTCGCGACGGTCGACGGGGCGAAGAGCGGCTGGCCGACCGCCAGTTCGGCGTGTGCCTCGCCGAACGCGGACCCGATGGTGACGGTGAGCAGGGTCCCGAGCACACCCAGCGTCGGCGCCAGCACGCCGATCACGAGGGTCCGGACCGATCCGAGAGACCGTTCGGCGAGCACCACCGTGAGCACCACGCCGAGGAGTGCCAGGCAGGCGACGGGCGGGTGGTGCGGGAAGTCCGGTTCGGCGTGCGCGATGCGCGCGGTGACGACGAGGACGGCCGCGGTCACCGCCACGGCGACGGAGACCGGGAGGTGTCGGAGCCGTCCGACGAGCGCTGAGGGTGCCACGTTCTGATTGCAGCGGAACGAGCGCTCCGCGTCATCGACCCGCAGCGTGAACTCCGATGGCCGATCGGCCATCCGGGTCCGTCGACCGGAGGACCCGGGTCGGGCCGTTCCCGGGGGGTCTCCGTCAGGGCTTCCGGGCCGCCGAGACGTGCGCGACCGGCAGGCGCAGGTGCAGCGCGAACCCGTCGTCGGGCTGCGGTCCGGACTGCATGCTGCCGCCGAGCAGGGACGCCCGCTCCCCCAGCCCGATCAGCCCGAGGCCGGATCCGGGCAGCTCCAGGCGGTCCGAACGTGCCGGGCCGTTGACGACGTCGACCAGGACCTCGTCGCCGTGCAGCCGGCCGCTCACCCGGACCAGGGCGCCGGGGGCGTGCTTGCGGGCGTTGGTCAGGCCCTCCTGCACGAACCGGTACACGGCACGCTGCAGCGGCTGCTCGAGGGTGTCGGGCAGGTCCACGTCGCAGCGGGTGTCGAGGCCGCTCTCGGCGACCAGTCGGGGCAGGTCGGCGAGCACCGGCTGCGGGGCGATCTGCCGGTCGGTCCCGCCGGAGGCGCGCAGCACCTGGACCATGCCGCGCAGCTCCTGCAGGGTCACGACGCACAGCTGCCGGATCGTCCGGGCGAACCCGCGCTCGGCCTCGTCGCGTCCGGCCATCTGCATCGCCCCGGCCTGCACGGCGATCAGGGTGACCTGGTGGGCGACGACGTCGTGCATCTCCCGCGCCAGCAGTGCCCGCTCCCGCGAGAGTGCGACGGCTGCGGCCTGGCGGCGTTCGTCCTCCCGGGCCAGACGCGCCGCCGTCAGTTGCTCGGTCAACAGCAGGCGGGTCCGGACGAGCAGCCCCACCGCGAGCGGCCCGAGGGCGAACAGCAGCGCGTAGACGACCGAGACGACGATCTCCGCCGGGGCCTGCGCCGGCCCGACGAACCCGCTGAAGCCCACGAACTGCACCAGCGCCGCCAGGAGCATGAGCCAGCGGCGGTCCGTGCGCTCCCCCAGTGTGAACAGCGCGATGCTGCCCGCGACCACGGCGGAACCGACGAACAGCGCGGGCACCGTCAGGGCGAACGCCAGCACCGGGAAGCGCCGGCGGATGAGCAGTCCGGCCGCGGCGAGCAGCGAGAGCACCGTGTCGACGGTCGTCGCTCCCGAGATGTCGAGGACCGCGTCGGCGACCGCAGCCGCGACGAAGAGCAGGTCGACCAGCCACCAGGGTGCCCGGTGGGTGCGCACCCAGCGCAGGGCGACCTCGACGAGGTGGTCGAGCCTCCCGTCCGTCGCCGCGAGCACCCGACGGACGCGGGCCAGACGCGGACGCTCAGCCATCCAGCAGTCCCGCCTCGGCCGCACGCAGTGCGAGCTGGACCCGTGTCGGGACGGCGAACGCGGCCAGGAGGGCGCGGACGTCCTCCTTGACGGTGCCCGTGCTGACGCCGAGGCGCTGGCCGATGTCCGGGTTGCTCGCGCCGTCGGCGATCAGCCGGAGGACCGCGCGCTCGCGGTCCGACAGCGACGGCGGCGGGGTCGCGGCCGAGGACCGGGCCGCGAACAGCGACCGGCGGTCCACCCCGGGAGCCAGGACGACTCCCCCGCGGGCCAGCACGCGGATGTACTCGGCGAGCCCCTCGGGGTCGGTGTCCTTGAGCAGGAACCCGGCGGCGCCTAGGTCCATCGCGCGGCCGACGTACTCGTCCGTGTCGAACGTCGTCAGCATGGCGACCGCGGGCGGCTCCGGGAGGGTCTGCAGCTGGCGGAGGACCTCGAGCCCGTCGATCCGCGGCATCCGCACGTCGAGCAGCACCACGTCGGGGGCGTGCTCACGGACCACCTGCACGGCGTCGACGTCACCCGTGGTGGCGACCACGTCGATGTCCGGCGCGGCACCCAGGATGAGTTCGAAGCCGTACCGGACGAGCGTCTCGTCATCGACGATCACGACGGTGGTCACGGCGGTCATCTTGGCATGCGGAGGCGGCGATGAGGGGTGCGGACGACGGACCGCACTGGTTGGCTTGGCCGGAGGACGGCGATCACTGTGGGACGTCGACGACGCGACCACAGGGCAGGGGGACACGATGACCGGCGACGAACCGACGGGGCAGACCGCTTCCGACGTCGATCTCGGGACGGGTTGCTGACCGTGCGTCCACGGGGGGAACGAACCGGTCCGGTGTTCGTCGTCGGTGTGATGACCGCGGTCCTCGCCCTGACGGGGTGCAGCGGCGGCGGTCCGACGGGGTCGGGAGTCGCCAGGAGCGTCAGTACGGACGAGGCTCGGATGTCGGTCGAGGACATCGTCGACCGGTCGGCGGAGGCGGTCGACGGCGACTGGCAGGTGTACAGCGGACCGGCGGTGGAGCAGTGCACCAAGGGGACCGGCGGAGACGGTGCGGCGTACACCTACATCAAGAATGTGGAAGGGGCGAGCGGTGATCCGGTCCAGGCCATCGCTGTTCTGAGGAAGCTGTGGGAAGCCGAGGGCATCACGACCGAGCCGTACAAGAGCCGGGGCTCGGACCCGCTCCTCGGTTTGCGAGGTGTCGGGGGGCCGACGACCTCCATCAGCTTCCTCGCGGCCGGCCAGCGCTACACGATCACCGCGGTGTCCGAGTGCGCCGACGGGGACGCCTTGGAGATGCGGGGCAACGGGGAGTGACGGCGGCCCGCCGACTCAGTCGAGCCAGCGGACCACACCAGGGTCGTCGACCAGGCCGACGGCCCAGTCGACGTCCTTCGGCTCACCGGCGCCCGACGGATCGGTGATGTCGCTCAACCACGCTTCATTTGCGAGCCACTGCGCGGTCTCGCCGCCGAAGAGCGCCGCGTACGAGCGGAGTTCGTACCGGCGGCCGAGGACAGGGCCGCCCGGGCGGTCCCGGTAGAGGATCACCGCATCGTGCGGATCACGAACCCGACCGCCGACCCAGCTCATGTCCTCGTTCAGGATCGCGCTGTTGAGGAAACAGTCGTGGACAGCGTCGACGAACCGCGCTGCGAATCGGTCGTCGATCACTTCCGGACCGGTCGCTCTGCGCCTCACCCGGAGGCCCTCGTCAGGACGTGACGGGGGTCATCGGCGCGTAGAAGTCCTTCGCCGTGATCTGCGTGCCGTCGTTCGACGCGGCCGCGTTGCGCTGGTACTCCAGGTCGAGGACGTCGGACGGGTCGGTGACCGAGTAGGCGCACCAGCCCTCGCCGGACTGCCCCTGCTCGACCTTCGTCAGCGCCGGGTAGCCCGCGGCCTTCATCGCGTCCTCGACGACCGAGGTCGTGCCCTGTGACGTGTACGACTCCGTGGTGCCGTGGGCCTGCACACGGATCGCCAGGCAGTCCATCGTCGAGTAGTACTTGTCCCCCGCGGTCACGGCGACGTGGACCAGGACCTGCTCGTTGTCGTCCCGGTCCGCGAGCCCCGACTGCGCCGAGGTCCACGGGAAGTTCCGGACGACCTTGTCGGCCTGCACGGTGTGGCCCATCTGGTCGTCGGTGATCTTGTCCGACGTGACGTCGACCACACCGGACGCTACGGCCTCGCTGGTCGGCGTCGGGGTCGGCGTCGGCTGTTCCGCGGCCTGGCTCTGCGACGGCTTCGCCGCGGCCTTGCTCGGCGGTGAGTCCCCCGACTGCGATGAGCAGCCGGCGAGCGCGACGGTCACGACCGTGATCCCGACGACGGTGGTGAAGACGTGCTTGATCGACATGGTGTCCCCTCAGGTACTGCGCCGAGGGAACAGCTCCGCTCCCCCAGCGGTCGCCCCGGCTTCTGGTGAAGGCAGCCGAGACCACTCTTGACCGCACGCCCCACCGTGCACCCCGGTCGCCTTCGCAGGTCGGTCATGGAACCGGGGTGGTTCCACGCTACCGCCCAGCGCGGGGCGAGGAGTACAGCCTCGTCCTCGCGCGCAGGGATCGGTCTTCCTGCGGTCACGACTGGCTGCTGACGGTCCGTGACCAGCAGCGCCTCCGGCCGGTGGGCACCGGTCAGGTGCCCACCGACCGTCCGCGTCAGGTGCCCACCGGCCGTCCGCGTCAGTCGCCGTACTCGCGGATGACGATGTCGGAGAAGGTGGCCGCGCCGCCGACGGAGTACAGCGAGATGCCGGTGTCCCCGGAGTCGAAGTCCACCTGGTTCGACAACACGACGGAGCCGGCATCGACGAACACTTCGACGCTCTGCGTGTCGACGAGGATGCGGAGGTGGACCGCCTGGGTCGCAGGAGGCACGGGAGCGACTGCGCGGGTGTACGGGGCGAGTGCGAAACCGGCGCGATCGGAGGCCGCCCGGTCGACGTAGAGATCGCTGCCCGTCTTGCCGATGTCCGTGTGTCGGGTCCCGTCGGCCGAACGGCCGACGGAGACGCCGACGTCGGTGGCGTCGGTCCATGCGACGTCGAGCTCGATCTCGTAGGCCCGTCCGTTGTACGGCAGGACAGCGGAACCGTCGACGGACCGGCTCCCGATCGGGACGGTGCCGGTCGCTGCGTTCCGGAGTGCGGCGATGGGCGCGCTGAGGAGGCTGTACCGACCGTCCGACTGCTTCTGCAGCGTGATCTCGCGGACGATCGAGTTCTGACCGTTGTAGCCGTCGGAAGTGTCGGTCGGGACCTGTCGGTTGGCGTACTTCCAGTTGTTCATCCAACCGATGCCGTACCGCTTCGTGGTCGGTGCCTCGTTCGCCGGCCACGTGACCGCGGCGTACCAGTCCCAGCCCCAGTCGAGCCACTGCGGCGTGAGGTCGTCAGCGGTGAAGAACGTCCCGTCCCAGGAGCCGGTCCAGTATGCGTAGGTGCACGGCAGTCCCTCGTTGTACGCGTCCATGCTGCCGCTGAAGACCCAGTGGGTGGTGCCGTCGTCAGCAGCGATCTGGAACAGGTCGGGGCACTCGATGCCGCCGAGGTCGTGGTCGGGGTAGTCGAAGTTGCGCTGCAGGGTCCAGTCGATGAGGTTCTCCGACGTGTAGAACGCCGCGTACCGCTGCCTGCCGATCACGCAGACCCACTCGTTGCGGGCGTCGTCCCAGGCGACCTTGGGGTCGCGGAACCACTCGGCGTTCGAGATCTCCGCATCGGTGGTCGCTGCGCGTCCGTCGTTGTTGACGATGACCGGCTCCGGTCGGGCAGTGAAGGTGAAGCCGCCGTCGGTGGACCAGAAGAGGTACTGCTCCTGGTACTTGCGGACGCCTCCTGTCGGTCGGGTGGCGAGGGCGATGACCGCGCCGGCGCCGTACCCGGCGGTGTCGTCGGTGTCGATCAGGGTGCAACCGGTCCAGGTGGGGAGGTCGGTCTCGAGCGGGATGACGGTGCCTTCGAAGGTGAAGTCGACGCCGTCGGTCGTGGAGACGTGGTCCCAGCCGCCGTCACCGTTGTCGACGTCGGAGTGCAGGTAGTACAGCTGGTACGCACCGCGGGTGAACACGGGGCGCTGCGGATCGGACAACCATCCCGCCGGTGGGGTCATGTGGTACTTCGCCCGGAACGAGACGGCAGCCGCCGATGCTGCCGCCGTCGACGCGGGAAGGGCCGCGGCGGATGCTCGCGCTGCCCCCGCTGGGCCGGCTGTTGCGAACAGTGCCAACGCACCGATGCCCGCCCCCTGGAAGAGCGCGCGTCGTTGGAATTCAGATGTCATGGTCAACTCCGGTTCGAGGTCGGACTTGCATCGGTCGGGCTTGCATCGGACGGTCTGGGGCGGTCGGCGGCTCGGGGCGGTCGGCCGGAGGAGGTACAGGGGACTGCGTGAGTGCGTCGCGGATGATCCGGCGCGGGTCGAAGCGACGGGGATCGAGCTCGGACCAGTCGATGTCGACGCCGGTCTCTTCTTCGATCTGCGCCTTCGTGGTGTCTGCCCAGGCGCGCAGCTGACGGAGGAAGCCCGTCAGCCGCCGGGTGTGGGAGGCGAGACGGTGCGGTCCGAGGCAGAACGCCGCGATGACGGCGATGACGAGCAACTTGTCGACGTCCACGATCAGGTCCCGTCACGCACGGTGGGAGGAGGTCATTCGGTCGGGTGCGTCGACGTCGGGGCAGCGGGGGCGGTGCCGTCGACCACGGGCTTCCCGCTGCCGTCAGCGTGGATCTCGTTGCGGAAGATGTTCAGCGACTGGCCGATCCCCTTGGCGAGCGCGGGCAGCTTCGTCGCGCCGAAGAGGAGGACGACGATGCCGAGGATGACGAGCAGGTGGATTCCGGTGAGGTTGCCGAGCATGGGGTTGTCCTTTGCGAGATGGGAGCGGTGCAGTCGAGGCCGGGTCACGAGGCCGTCGGTGCGGCCGCCGCGAGACGGCGATCGACACGACGGTCGTGCAACCAGGCGACGGCGCAGGCCAGGAGGTAGAGAACGGCCATCGGGATGGCGAGGAGGAACATCGAGGCGATGTCCGCTGACGGGGTGACGAAGGCGGTGAAGACGAGGATGCAGAGCACGGCGACGCGCCAGGCGCCGAGGATCGAGCTCGCGGTGAGCACGCCGACGAAGTCCAGGAGCACGAGGAACACCGGCAGGACGAAGGCGACACCGACGGCGAGGACGAGCTTCACGGCGAAGTCGTAGTACGCCTTCGCGTCGACGATGGACGTGTCCTGGTGGGCGACGAAACTGCCGAGGACCTGCACGATGTGCGGCAAGACGTACCAGCCGAACCAGCAGCCGCCGAGGAAGAGCGGGATCGCGGAGCCGAGGAACCCGATGACGTAGAGCTTCTCGCGGCGGACCAGGGCAGGGACGACGAACGCCCACGTTTGGTGGAGCCAGACGGGACTGGCGATGACGATCGCGATCGTGAGCGTGATCTGGAGTCGGAGGTCGAAGGCGCCGCTGATGACCGGGAAGTTCAGTTCGGCGGTGTGGCCGCCGCCAGCAGCAGCGAGCTCGGCGACCGGGGAGCGGAGCCGGTCGAGGACGACCGGCGTGAGGAACCAGCCGGCCACGGCGCAGGCCGCGACGGCGAGCACCGCGCGGAACAGCCGCTTCCGGAGCTCGTCGAGGTGTTGTCCGAGCGACATGGCGCCGGACGTCCCTCGCACCTCCTCCCGGTCTGTCAGCGACGGAGCGGTCATCAGCGGATCTCGAGGGCAGCGGAGAACAGGTCGTCCCTGGTCGGCAGGTCGGCGCCACGCCGGGCGACGGTGATCGCCGCGGCACGCGTACTGAGGCGGCCGAGCTCGCGGAGGCTGTCTCGGCTGATCGGGCCGACAGCGGCGCCGCGCGTCCGGAGCTGCCAGATGAGCGTCGCCATGTAGCTGTCCCCGGCCCCGACGGTGTCGACGACGTCGACGCGTTCGCCGGGGACGGTCACCCGCTCGGTCGCGGTCGTCACGATCGACCCCGCGGCACCCGTGGTGAGGGCGGCGAGCTCGACGCCGATCTCGAGGAGACGATCGAGCACGGCGTCCGCACCCAACCCCGGGTAGAGCCAGCCGGCGTCTTCATCGGAGAGCTTCACGACGTCGGCGACCGCTGCGAGTCGTTCGAACGTGCGACGTCCGTCGGCCGGTCTGCCGAGGAGCGCAGGACGGATGTTCGGGTCGAAGGAGACGGTTCCGCCGTCGGCCGCCGTGCGCCGGGCGAGTTCGGACACCTTGCCGGCCCCCGGCTCGAGGAAGGCGCCGATCGATCCGACGTGCAACCACCGCGGGGTCCGCGGCAGGTCCGGCAGGTCCCACTCGATGTCGAACTCGTAGGTCGGTTGGCCGTCCGGAGCCAGCCGGACGACCGCGGACGACGTCCGCGTCGCACCGAACGCGTCGTCGACGACCTGGACGCCGGACGCTCGGAGGTGATCGGCGATGCGGTGTCCGCGCGCGTCGTCCCCGAGCCACGTCGCGAACTCGACCGGCGTGCCGAGCCGCGCCAGTCCGAGTGCGACGTTCGCGGGGCTCCCGCCAGGCACTTCCCGGGTCCGCTCGTCGTGCACGACGTCGACCAGCGACTCGCCCGCGACGGTGATCGGGTACCCGGTCATCTCGTACCGACCACGGTGACGGCGGCGCTCGCCAGCTCCCAGACGAGTGCCCCGGCCGGTGCTTCCACCGTCCATGGCGGTGCTTGCTCGGGGTAGACGCGCGTGGTGACGGCGTGGCCGGCGCTGGTGAACACCTCGACGACGGATCCGTCCAAGAGCACCCGGACCGCGGGCCGCTCCGCCGAGCGATCGAACGGTGCTCGGACCACCGCCGGAGTCGGATCGGCACGGTCGTCACGGCTGGCCTGCGCGCGATCGACGGTGAGGGTGTCGGTGTCCAGGTCGACGCGGATGGCCAGGTACTCGGTCTCCGAGAACCGCACCAGGACGCTCCCGGTGACCGGTACCGAGAGCACGATCTCCACCTGTGCCCCGATCGTCGCTCCGTTCCCCGGCTGTGGTCCGCCGGCTCGGAGGGACTCGAGCGCGGGATGGGGCTCGCTGCGGAGCCGGCCGTCCTCGAGCCATGTCCTCCTGGGCACGGAGATGGCGCCGGACCAGCCGACCTGCTCGGTCCACTCGTCGGTCCGCCCCTCGGTGATCCACCCGAAGAGCACGGCCCCCCAGGATCCGGTCCGCATCACCGATGCTGCGTAGAAGTGCTGCCCCTCGTCGACCCGGTCGAGGTGCCGCGGACCTGCCAGCGGGATCGCGATGACGTCGCCCGGTCCCGCCGCGTGTGACCAGGACGCCACGATGGCGACCTCGGTGCCGTCGACCGGGAGGATCTGCGGACACTCCCACCCTTCGCCGGTGTCGATGCCGTCGACGGTGGTGCGGGGCATCGCCAGCAGATCGCCGACGGACGTCCAGGTGATGCCGTCGGCAGACCGGTACTGACGAACGGAAGCGGTCTGGTCCGCCGATGCCGCTCCGACCGCCATCGACCAGCCGTTCTCGTCCTGCCAGACGAACGGATCGCGGAACATCGTGATCCCCTCGTCGGACGACGGATCGGCGACGACCTGGACCGGCGGGCCGAAGGTGTTGCCGCCATCGGTGGATTCGGCGAGGAGCACCGACTGGAACGGACTGTCGTCGACCTTGCCCGAGTAGTAGGCGCGCACGGTGCCCTCGTGGAGCACGGTGTTGCCGGACCACGCGCCTCCCGAGTCGCTCCCGCCCGGGACGGGGACGATGGCGGGTCGGTGCAGCGTCCAGTGCACGAGGTCGTCGCTGGTGGCGTGTCCCCACTCCACCGGGACGTCGAGGTCGACGCGGGGTCGGGACTGGAAGTACAGGTGTGCCTGGCCGTCGATGTCGATGGGCCCGTTGGGGTCGTTGACGTACCCGCGGGGAAGCCTGACGTGGAACTGCGGGAGGTGGTGATCGGCAGCGGTGGTGTCGGCATCGCGGAGTTCCGGGTGGCCGGTGACGGTGTCGGTCATCGGGAGGATCCAGCCGTGACGCCCTCGATGAAGTAGCGCTGTGCGAAGACGAAGAGCAGGACACTCGGGATCATCGTCAGCACGACGCCGGCCAGGACGACGGAGATCGACCCGGTCCCGAGGTTGCCCTGCAGACCGACCAACCCGAGCGGCAGGGTGAAGGAGTCCTGCTGGTTGAGGAAGATCAACGGCCGGTAGTACTCGGCCCAGAAACCGGAGAAGTTCAGGATCGCGAGCGTCGCGATCGCCGGACTCGCCATCCGCGAGTAGACGTGCCAGAACACGCCGAACTGGCTCGCCCCGTCGATCCGTGCCGCTTCGCCGAGCTCCTTCGGCATCTGCATGAAGTACTGCCGCATCAGGAAGGTGCCGAACGCGCTGCCGAGGGCGGGAACGATCAGGGACGCGATCGACCCGGTCAGGCCGACGTCCTTGAGGATGACGAAGACGGGGATGATGATCGTCTGGATCGGCACCATCATCGTGGCGAGGAAGATCCCGAAGATGGTGTTCTTGCCGGGGAAGCTGATCATCGCGAACGCGTAGCCCGACAGGGTGCAGGTGATGGTCTGGCCGACGACGATGAGCAGTGTGACGACGACGCTGTTGACGAAGAACTGTCCGATCGGGATCTGGTTGAACACCGCGGCGTAGTTGCTGAAGTCCCAGGACAGCGGGAGCCACTGCGGCGGGTTGTTGAACGACTCCGCTGGCGTCCGGAGGGACGTGGTCAGGGTCCAGAGCAGCGGCCCGAGGGCGAACACCGCGGCGACGATCAGGATGACCATCCCGATGACGCTCCCGACGGTGGCGGCAGGACGCCGGCGCCGGACGATGTGGTCGATGCTCGGCTGTGCCACCGTCTCCGGGCTGTGCAGCGGGTTGAGGGTGTCGGTGGTCGTCATTGGTAGAACACCAGCTTTCGTGCGGCGATGAACTGGACGGCGGTGATGATGCCGATGATGACCAGCAGGAGGATCGCGATGGCCGAGGCGAACCCGAACTGCAGGTTCTGGAACCCGGCCTGGTACATCGAGATCGTGGCCGTCGTCGTCGCGGTACCGGGCCCGCCCTTGGTCATGATGAACGGCTGATCGAACAGCTGCATCGCGTTGATCATCGCGATGACGGTCGCGAACAGGATCGTGGGGCTGATCAACGGGACCTTGATCTGGAACAGCGATCGCCAGGGGCCGGCGCCGTCGATGGAGGCCGCTTCCTGGACGTCCACCGGCACCGCCAGCAGTGCGGCGACGAAGAGCACGAAGGTGAACCCGACCTGTTGCCAGACCACGACCATCACGATCGTGACCTTCGCCCAGAAGGGGTCGTTCAACCAGTGCGCCCCCGGCAGGCCGATCTCGTTGAGGTAGTAGTTGATGAGGCCGAACTTCGTGTCGAAGATGTAGCCCATGAAGATCGACACGGCGGCGGTCGATGCCAGGAGTGGCAGGTAGAACGACGTGCGGAAGAACACGCGGGTGGCGTTGCGCTTCCGGTTGTTCGCCAGCACGGCCAGCAGGAGTCCGAGCGAGATCTGCAGGACGACGATGGCGAGGGCGAGTCCGATGGTGACACCGAAGGACGCCAGGACCGGCCCGTCCGTGAAGAGTCGGACGTAGTTGTCGAGCCCGACCCACTTGGGGCTGCTGATGACGTCCCAGGAGGTGAAGGACAGTCCGAGCGAGGCCAGGATCGGGATGAGGGTGAACACGGCGACGAAGACCACCGCCAGCCCGATCATGAGGAACCCGAAGGTGGATTCCCGCCGACGGGCACGTCTGGCCGCTGGCCGACGGGCGGCCGTCGCGGCGGCCCGCCCGGTGCGTGTTCCGGTCGCTGCGGTCACGACGACGCCTGCGCAGCAGCCTTCTCGATGTCAGCCTGCAGGCCGTCGAGAGCCTTCTTCGCGTTGCCGGAGGAGATCGCCTGCGTGGTGCGCTGGTTGAGCGCCGTCGCGAGGGCGTTGTAGTACGGCGGTGCCGAGATGGGTGCCGAGTTGTCGAGCTGGTCGTAGAACACCGACCAGTGCTCCGGCCCCGTCGTGGAGTAGCGTTCCGCGGTCATCAGCGACTTCTGCGCCGGGGTGGTCACGTTGCCCGGCCAGAGCGAATCGAAGCTCTCCGGCTGCACCATCAGCTTGATGACCTCGAAGGCCAGGTCCTTCTGCTTCGACGAGTTGAAGATGCCGTACCCACCGGCGCCGAAGAGGGACTTGTTGCTCTTCCACGTGGGGAACTGCACGACGTCGAAGCTGCCGTCCTTCATGCCCGCGTTGTGGAGCCCACCGGCCCAGAAGCCGCCGCCGATGGTCATGCCGATCCGACCGGAGGCCATCAGCCCCTGCAGGGTGGCACCACCGCCGACATCGGGCGAGGGCGATGCGCCGGACTTCTGCAGGTCGATGACGTACTGCAGCGCCTCGATGGCTGCGTCCGAGTTGGCGGTGGGGTCGCCCCACTTCCATCCGCCCTTGCGGCCGGCGACACCGATCGGGTTGTCGGAGAACGCCTTGCTCTTCCAGAGCCAGTCGCCGCCGGAGTACTTGCCCTCCTCGAGCAGGTTCCCGTCGTTGGCGTAGAGGAAGGAGGTCCAACTCCCCCAGAGCCGCACCACCCAGTCGAAGGCGTAGGTACCGCCACCGACCTTCGCGAGGCGATCGGCCGAGGAGTGGAAGTCGTCCATGGTCCAGTCGGCCGCAGGGCGCGCGAGACCGGCCTTGTCGAACAGGTCGGTCGAGTAGAACATGCTGCCGGCGTTGAAGCTGTCCGGCAGCGTGTAGAGGTGTCCCTGGTACATCGTCGACTCGAGCAGCACCGGGTGCGCGCCGGTGAAGTACTCGTGCAGGTCCGACAGGTTCTTCGTGACGTACTCGTCGAGCGGCGTGAGCAGGTTCTTCGACGCCAGGAGCTGTTGCCCCTCGGTGGCGACACTGACGATGTCCGGGACGTCGCCCGAGGCGATCTGGGTGAGCACCTTGGCGAGGAAGTCGTTCCAGTCGGTGCCGTTGATCGCGGTCACCTCGAGGCTGGCCTTCTTGTCCAGCCGCTTGATCTTCGGCTCGATCGCCTTCTGCAGTGCACTGGCAGCGCTCTGCTCCCCGAAGTAGAGCATCTTCACGGTCCCCGATCCGCCGCCCCCTCCGCCGCTGGTCGAGCAGGCAGCCAGCGAGCCGATGCCGGCCAGCGCGAGCCCGGCTCCGCCGAACTTGAACAGCGTGCGCCGGTCGATCGGTGTACTGAATCCGTTCGTCACGGTCGCTCCTCTCTGAGCGATGATGGCCCCGATGACCGGGTGCCAATACGTATTTGTGGCGAGCGTACACACCGGCGACGGTCGACGCAATACGTATTTGCTCTGGCATGATGAGGGTGATGAAGGAGGGTCGATGGCGAGCCGCCAACGCACGACACAGCCGCACCGCGTCACGATGAAGGACGTCGCACGTCACGCAGGCGTGTCACAACCGACCGTGTCGTTCGTGCTGAACGACCGCAGGGACGTGTCCATCGCTGCGGACACCCGAGCCCGGGTGCTCGAGGCGGCGAAGGAGCTGAACTTCCAGCCGAACCGCGCGGCGCAGTCGCTGCGTTCGAACAGGTCGTACACGGTCGGGGTCATCGCCGACCGACTCGTCGCCCAGCCGTACGCCGGCCACATCGTGCTCGGTGTGCAGCAGGCGGTCCAGGAGGCCGGCTACGTCTGCTTCGTGGTCGAGACCGCGCAGACCACGGACGGCGGCAAGGCAGCGGTCGAGAACCTCGTCCAGCAGGGCGTCGCCGGGCTCATCTACGCGGCACCCGGTCCGGAGTACGTCACACCGGTGGACGGCCTCGAGCGCGTCCGGACCGTCTACGTCAACTGCTTCCCGTCCGGCGACGCACCCGCCGTCACCGTGCTGGCCGACGAGTTCCAGGGCGGGTACGACGTGGCCGCCGCCGTCTTCGCGGCAGGACACACCGACATCGCCTTCCTCGGGGGCCCCGAGGACGACTACGCCTGCCGGGAGCGCAAGCGCGGACTCGAGCGTGCCGCGGCCGACGCGGGCGTCTCGGCCGACAGCATCCGCGTCGCGTTCGGCACGTTCCAGGTGGGCTCCGGCTACGACCTGGCGATGGAGGTCCTGACGACCATCCGTCCGACGGCGATCATCTGTGGCAACGACCGCATGGCCGTCGGTGCCCTGATGGCCGCGCAGTCACTCGGCATGCGGTGCCCCGAGGACATCAGCATCGTCGGCTTCGACGACCAGCCGGACCTCGCCGACCAGATGCACCCGCCGTTGACCACCGTCGCACTCCCGCACCAGCAGATGGGCTACGACGCCGGAACGCTGCTCCTCGCAGCGACGGAGCAGCCCGGCCGACACCTCGTCCCCTGCGACTACGTGCCCCGCAGCTCGCTCGCATCCCCACGACCCGAAGGAACCTAGGTGACCGTCCACCCCAGCACCCACTTCCAGCCGCCGAACGGCTTCGTCGGGGACGTGATCCCCTTCGAGCACGAGGGCACGGCATGGCTGTTCTACCTGCTCGACGAGCGACCTGACGCTCCCCCGCTCGAGCGGAGCACGGGGATGCCGTGGGGCGCCGTGACCACGACCGACTTCGTCGACTTCGAGGACCGCGGCGTGGTGCTCCCGTCCGGCGGACCGGAGGCCAGCGACTTCGACTGCTACACGGGGAGCGTCGTCCAGGACGAGACCGGAGCGCTGCACCTCTTCTACACGGGCCACAACCCGCGCATCACGATCGAGGCGGACGGCGGACCGAAGGACGCGCAGGTGGTGTGTCACGCGACCTCCGACGGTGACCTCACCGACTGGACGAAGCACCCCGACTGGGACTTCCCCGCACTCGCCGGCTACTCCCCCGAAGACTGGCGAGACCCCTTCGTGTTCCGGCCGGCCGCCGACCGGCCCTGGCAGATGCTGCTCGCGACACGGCGGCGGGATGACCCCTACCGACGGTCCGGGCTCGTCGCTCGACTCGAGTCGGACGACCTGGTCAGGTGGCGCGACGCCGAGCCGCTCTGGGAACCACACCGCTTCATCACCCAGGAGTGCCCCGACGTGTTCCAGTGGGGCGAGTGGTGGTACCTCGTGTACTCGGAGTTCTCCGATGCGTTCTGCACCCGGTACCGCATCGCGACGTCCCCGGACGGGCCGTGGCTCGCCCCGACGGACGACACCGTCGACGGACGCGCCTTCTACGCAGCGAAGACGGTCGCGCTCGGCGACGACCGGTACTTCGTCGGCTGGATCGCGACGAAGGACGGCCACCGCGACGAGGGAGCCTGGCAGTGGGCCGGCACCATGGCGACACTGCAGGCACACCAGCGCCCGGACGGTTCACTCCGGTTCGACCTGCCGGACGCGGTGCAGGCCGCGTACCGGCACGAGTCGGACGTCACGGCGCAGCTCGAACCGGTGAACGGCGCCGACGGGACGGTCGGGAACGGTGCGACCACCCGGTACGCGTCGTGGGTCGGACCGGAACTCCCCGACGAAGCACTGGTCGTCGCCGACGTCGTCATCGAGCCCGGCACCGCCTCGCTCGGGCTGCTCCTGCGCACGAGCGACGACGGCGAGGAGGGGTACGCGCTCCGCCTCGAACCCGATCGGAACCGGGTCGTGTTCGACCGGTGGCCGCGCGGCAGCACCGGGACCGAGCAGTGGCAGATCCTCGGTGACGTGCCGCACGCCGTGGAACTGGAACGCCCTGTGGAGCTCGCTCCTGGAGCGCACCGGATCCAAGTGCACCTCGACGGCGACATCTGTGTCGCGGTCATCGACGGCTCCGTGGCGTTGAGCACGCGGCTCTACGACCGCAGGGCCGGCCGGCTGGGACTCTTCACCCAAGACGGCGCGATGACGCTCCAGCGCCTGGCGATCCGCACCCGCTGACCCCCGATCGCGGGCAGGACCGCGAGCCGGGAGGGCAGACGCCCTTCAGCCGCGTCCGTCCCCGAGTACCCGGACGCCAGCAGCGCGGAACGGCCCCGTGTCCCGCTCGAACCGGATCCCGGGAGGCACGCCCACGGGGAGCAGGGCGACGTCCGGCACGCGGGCGGTGACGTCGAGCAGCACCGCCCGGAGTTCGCCGACCGCCGAGGCCTCGCCGAGCACCGTTCCGTCGAGTCCGACCGTCGGCCTGCCGTCGGAGACGACCACCAGCCGGCGGCGACCGGGCTCGTCGGCGTCGAGCAGCTCCGCGGCGACCAGGAGCCCGTGCGCGAGCGGCGTCCCGCCACCCGTCCGTGCCCGGCCGATCCCCCACCGGGTGCGGTGCAGACTCGTCGCGCGGGTGACGACGATCTCCGCACGGTCACCGGCCGCCACGACGACACTCACGGTGCCGCGTCGCGCGCAGACCTCGGCGGCCAGG
>NZ_JASDDD010000054.1:0-22027 GCF_030407555.1 Curtobacterium sp. APC 4022 | reverse complement strand
CGGCGCCGTCGGGACGGGCACAACAGGAACCGGCCCGAACCACGGGAATCCGTGGTTCGGGCCGGTTCCTGTTGTGCGCAGGCGGCTCGCGCCGGCCGACGGCCGACGGCCGGCGCGGCCGCGCGGCTACGCCAGGTCCCGGAGGACCGCGCCGAGGGCCTGCATCGCGGTGGCGATCTCCTCGTCGGTGACGACGAGGGGCGGGGCGAAGCGGATCGTCGACCCGTGCGTGTCCTTCACGAGCACCCCGCGCGCGGCGAGCTCCTTCGCGACCTGCTTGCCGGTGCCGAGCGCGGGGTCGATGTCGATCCCGGCCCAGAGCCCGGCGACCCGGTGGGTGAGGACGCCGTGCCCGACGAGCTCGTCGAGGAACCCGCGGAGGACCGGTTCGCCGTCAAGCGCGCGCTGCTGGAAGGTCCCCTCGGCGAGCATCGCGACGACCTCCGACCCGACGGCCGCGGCGAGCGGGTTGCCGCCGAAGGTCGAGCCGTGCTCGCCGGGACGCAGGACCCCGAGCACGTCCGCGCGACCGACGACGGCGGAGACCGGGACGATCCCGCCGCCGAGGGCCTTGCCGAGCGTGACGAGGTCCGGCGTCACGCCGACCCGCTGCACCGCCAGGGTGTGGCCGGTGCGACCGAGGCCGGACTGGATCTCGTCGGCGATGAACAGCGCGCCGAACTCGTCGCAGACCTCGCGGACGGCGGGCAGGTAGTCGGCGGGTGGGATGACGACGCCGCCCTCACCCTGGATCGGCTCGAGCAGGACGGCCACGACGGTGTCGTCCATCGCCTCCCGCAGTGCCGCTGCGTCGCCGTACGGCACGGTGCGGAACCCGGGCGTGTACGGCCCGAAGTCGTTGCGCGCGTCGGGGTCGTCTGAGAACGAGATGATCGTCGTCGTGCGGCCGTGGAAGTTCCCGCTCGCGACGATGACGGTCGCCTGTCCGGCGGGGACGCCCTTGACGCGGTAGCCCCAGGCGCGGGCGACCTTGATCGCCGACTCGACGGCCTCGGCGCCGGTGTTCATCGGCAGCATCATCTCGGTGCCGGTGAGCTCGGTCAGACCGGTGGCGAACGGGCCGAGGCGGTCGTTGACGAACGCCCGACTCGTCAGGGTCACGCGGTCGAGCTGGTCGCGGGCCGCGGTCAGGAGGCGCGGGTTGCCGTGTCCGAAGTTGACCGCCGAGTAGGCGGCGAGTCCGTCCAGGTAGGTGCGGCCGTCGACGTCGGTGACGGTCGCCCCGTGGCCCGAGGCGATGACCACCGGGAGCGGGCTGTAGTTGTGGGCGAGGGCACGGTCCTCCACGGCGAGCGCCGCAGCCGTGGCCACCCCGAGCGTGGCGGTCATCAGGAGCGCGCCACGGAGGTGCCGGTGCCGATCGGGTGCAGGTCGAGCGTGCAGCACTTCACGCCGCCGCCGCCCAGGAGCAGCTCGGACAGGTCGACGCCGATCGGGTTGTAGCCCTTCTCGCGCAGCTGCTCGGCGAACGTGGTGGCACGTGCGGCGATCACGACGTTGTAGCCGTCGGAGTACGAGTTCAGGCCGAGGATGGCGGCGTCCTCCTCGGTCGCGATGATCGCGTCCGGGAAGCGCTCGCGGAGGATGGCCAGGGACGGCTCGTCGAAGGCGCTCTCGAGGTAGGCGATGTTGGAGCGGCCGGACGCGTCGGGCACCGGGTCGAGGGCCGCGATGGCGGTGTCCAGGTGGTAGAAGTTCGGGTTGATGAGCTTCAGGGTGACGACCTCGCGGCCGTACACGCGGGCGAGCTCCTCGTGCGAGGTGCTGTCGGAGCGGAACCCGGTGCCGGCGTAGATGGTGTCGCCGATGAGCAGGAAGTCGCCTTCGCCCTCGTTCGTCTCCTCGGGCTCGGCGACGGTCAGGCCGGCCTGCCGGAACCAGTCCATGTACGCCGGGCCCTCGGGCTGACGCTCCGGGTACTGGAACTTCGCGCCGTACGCGACACCGTCGAGGACGAAGCCGCCGTTGGCCGCGTAGACCATGTCCGGCAGACCCTCGATCGGCTCGATCTGGTGGATCGCGAAGCCGAGCTGCTCGTACACGTCGACGAGGCTCTGCCACTGCGCGACGGCCTTCGCGGTGTCGGTCGGCTCCTCCGGGTGCATCCAGGGGTTGATCCGGTAGCTGACCGTGTAGTGGGTCGGCTTGCACATCAGGACGGTGCGGTGTGTGGCCGTGCGCTGCAGGGCGGTGGTGGGCTGGGGTGCGGTGTTCGACACGAGGTCCTCCAGGACCGGGGCCCGAGCCTGCCAGGAACCACCACGGTGAGAGCTCCGACGAGATGCAGGCTCACTCGCCGGAGGCGGACCAGGTCGACGCCTGAGCGAGAGTCAACCACAGGATGGGAACGGAACACAGCACCGCACCCCCGCACTGGGCGCACGTTTCGTGCGTCGATCCGTGTCTGCTCGCAACGACCACGCGTAAGATGGTCACAATGGATTCGCTCGACCACCGCATCCTCGACCAGCTGCGGGAGAACGCCCGCGCCGGCTACGGCGACATCGGCTCGGTCGTCGGGCTCTCCGCCTCCGCCGTGAAGCGCCGCGTCGACCGGCTCGTTGCCGACGGCGTGATCCAGGGCTTCACGATCAAGGTCGACCCGGCCGTCGACGACCGCGGCACCGAGGCCTGGGTCGAGCTGTACTGCCGCGGCACGGTCTCCCCCGACGAACTGCGCACCCTGCTCGACGCCGTGCCCGAGGTGGTCGACGCCGGCACGGTCACCGGCAGCGCCGACGCGGTCGTGCACATGCGCTCGCGTGACCTCCCCGCGCTCGAGGAGGCACTGGACCGCGTCCGCCTCGCCCCGCAGGTCGACCACACCCGCTCCGCGATCGTGCTGTCGAAGCTCGTCAGCCGCGGCTCCGACTGACTCCCCTCCTCGCGGAACGCAACGTGGGCGTCATCTCGCGACGGTGTCGCCGTGCGCGCAGCCGCCCGGGTTGCGTACCGCGGGCGGGTAGGTTCGCGTGCATGGGACGTGGGACGACGGCCGGGAGGCGCGGCGGGCCTCCCGGGTCGGTGGCCGCCCGGCGCCTGGTCACCGCTGCGACCGCGTCGTACGTCGTCAACTGCCTGTGGGGCACCGCGGTCGCGGTGCGCCTGATCCGCACCCGCAAGCTGCGCGTCGTGCACCACGGCCTGTTCGTGACGACCGCCGTCCTCACCGGAGCAGCCGCGACCACCCCGCTCTGGACGCGGTCCCGCGACGCCTTGTTCCTGCTGCCGGCACTGGTCCCGCTGGCCCTCGCTCCACGGACGAACCCCCGCACCGGAGCACACTGGAAGACCGCGGTCGCCGCCGCACCGTCCTACCTGGGGGCGGTCCTGGCTCGGCGCTGACCGCTCGACGCCGAGGCGGAAGGACACCCGTGGAACTCATCGAAGCCATCCGGCGCCGACGCACCACGAACGGGGCGTTCCTGCCGGACCCGGTGTCCGAGGAGCACCAGCGTCTGCTGGTCGAGCTGGCCGGTCGGGCGCCCTCGCAGCTGAACAGCCAGCCGTGGCGCTTCGTCCTGGTCGAGGAGCGGGAGACGATCGACCGCGTCGCGGACATCAGCGGACGGGCGATGACGCAGACCATGGCGGCGGGCAGCTTCTTCGAGCGGTACCGGCCGTACTTCCGGTTCTCGCAGGCCGAGATGGACGAGCGCCGCGACGGCATGCTGTTCGACAAGCTGCCGAAGCCGCTGCGGCCGTTCACGAACCAGGTGTTCACGAAGCGGGGGCAGTTCCTCATGAACGCCCTGCGGGTGCCGCAGACTCTGGGCGAGGAGAACCGGAAGCTCGTCGCCGGGTCACCCCTGCTGCTCGGCGTGATGCTCGACCGCGACGAGTACCGGAAGGAGGCCCGCAACGCCTTCTACTCGGTGTTCAGCATGGGTGCCGCGATGGAGAACATCTGGCTGACCACGACGGAGCTCGGCCTCGGCATCCAGTTCGTGTCCTTCCCGATGGAGATCGAGGAGTCGTGGCACGAGGTCGAACGGCTGCTCGAGGTCCCGCCGGAGCTGGAGCTGATGGCCGTGTACCGGGTCGGGTACCTGCCGCCGGAACGACGACGACCCGCGATCGACTGGGTGTCGAACGAGCGGACGCGACCCTCGCAGTACGTGTTCCGCGGCACGTGCGCGACGCCGCAGCAGGGGTGGGACGACCAGCCGGCGGTCGGCTCGGCGAGCCCGACGGGGTCGGGCCCAGCGGGGTAGGACCAGCTGGGCAGGGCACAGCGGAGCAGGGCACGATGGACCCGACCACGACGACGGACGGGACCACCTGATGACCGCGACGCTGCCCGACGGGGGTGCTCCGAGCCTCCAGGCCGTGACGCCCACCGCGCCCGCCCTGCCGGGGCGACCCTGGATCGAACAGGCCTGGCGTGACGTCGTCTTCGTGCACTGGCGGGTGGACGTGTCCGCGGTCGCGCCGCTGCTGCCCGCCGGCACCCGGCCGGACACGATGGCGCCGGACGGCACCGACGACGGCGTGACCACGTGGGTGGGCCTCATCGCGTTCAGCTTCGAGGACACCCGGTTCCCGCCGTTCGGCCCGCTCGGCCGGACCGGCAGCGTCGGCGACTTCCTCGAGGTCAACGTCCGCGTCTACACCCGCGACGACTCCGGACGCCGCGGGGTGGTGTTCCTGTCGCTCGACGCGGGGAAGTTCCTGCCCGCCGCCGCAGCGCGTGTCGTGACCGGCACGCCGTACCACTGGGCGCGGGTCGCCCGACGGCAGCACGGCGACCGGACGGCGTACGCCGTGCACCGGCACGGTTCCCGCCTGCGGTCCCTGCTCGAGGTCGAGGTCGGCGAGCCGATCACGGAACCGACCCCGCTCGAGTCGTTCCTCACCGCACGGTGGGGCATGCACGTCGGGCGGGCCGGGCGGACCTCGTGGTGGCCGAACGAGCACGACTCGTGGGTGGTGCACCGGGCGTCCCTGACCCGGCTGCGGGACGACCTGATCGGCGCGGCCGGGCTGCCGCTGGCGTTGACGGAGCTCGAGCCGGACTCGGTGCTGTACTCCCCCGGTGTCGTGACGCGCTTCGCGGGCCCGCGCGCCTGACGGCGCCGGCCTGGCCGGCCCGAGGCGGGCCCGCCAGGCGGGGCCGAGGCCGGCCCGAGGCTCGGCCCTGGGGACACTCTGCGGCCGCGGGACGCCGCGAACTGTCCGCCCAGCCGAGGCTCGGCGCCGGCACGGCCGCCGCCGGCCGCCCGGCGGGGGACAGCGGCTGACCGCCGGCGCGCCCGCACCGCGTAGAAGGGGTGCATGACTCGTGTGGCTGTGGTGACCGGCGGTTCGGCTGGACTGGGACGGGCGACGGTCCGTGAACTGGCGTCCCGCGGCTGGGACGTGGCCGTCCTGGCACGTGGTGCGGACGGCGTGCACGCTGCCGTCGCCGAGGTCGAGGCCGCCGGTCGTCGAGGCCTGGCGCTCGTCGCGGACGTCTCCGACCGCCAGGCCGTGGAGGACGCCGCCGACCGCGTCGAAGCCGAGCTCGGCCCCATCGACCTGTGGGTGAACGGCGTCATGGTCGGGGTGTTCGGCAAGTTCCTCGACACCGCGCCGGAGGACTTCGAACGGGCGCTCGACGTCACCTACCTGGGCTTCGTGAACGGCACCCGCGCGGCCCTGACCCGCATGGTCCCCCGCGACCGCGGCCAGGTCATCCAGGTGGGTTCGGCGCTCGGCTTCCGCGGCATCCCGCTGCAGGCGGCGTACTGCGGCGCGAAGCACGCGATCGTCGGCTTCACCGAGTCCGTCGTGTCCGAGCTGCTCGAGCAGGGCAGCAAGGTGCAGGTCAGCCGGGTCGACATGCCCGCCCTCAACACCATCCAGTTCAACTGGGTGAAGACGAAGCTGCCGCACCACCCGCAGCCCGTCGCACCGATCTACCAGCCGGAGGTCGGTGCCCGCGCGATCGCGGCCACCGCCGAGCGCCCCCGTCGCCGGACCTGGGTCGGTGAGTCGACGGTGTACACGATCCTGGGCAACCGGATCAGCGGTCGGTTCGCGGACTGGTACGCGGCGAAGACCCTGGTGCAGGGACAGCAGGCCGAGGACAAGGACGGCGACGAGACGCTGCCGTCGAACCTCTACGAACCGGTGCCGGGCGACCACGGCGCGCACGGCATCTTCGACGAGCAGGCCCACGAGTGGTCGCCGCAGACCTGGTGGGTGGAGCACCGTCGCCTGGGCAACGGGATCATCGGCGCAGCGCTCGGCGTCGCTGGGCTCGCGGTCGCCACGGCGGCGGGTCGCCGCCGATGAGCCGCGGGCGGGAGCGGGACCGGACGGCGGTCGTCGAGGTCCTCCGCGCCGGCATCGGCGTCGCGCACCTGGTCGGGGCGCAGCGCGCGAGCGGCCGGGTCGCCGTGTTCGGCCGGGTCCTGGGCGTCCGTCAGCTGCTGCAGGCGGGCCTCGTGGCCCGTGCCGCGACGCCGGAGGCCCACACGCTGAGCGCTGCGGTCGACGCCGCACACGGACTGTCGATGGTGCCGCTGCTGGCATTGGATCGGCGGTCGCGGCCCTTCGCGGTCCGCCAGGTCTGGATCGCCCTGCTGTTGACGGTGCTCGAGATCGGGCTCGTGGGGACGGGGCGTCGCCGCTGAGACCAGCGGGACCGGACGGGACCGGACCGGACGGGACCCGGCTGGACACCGGTGACCATCGCATGCAGAGGCTCTTCGGCTAGTGGAACACAAGATACGGGATGTACTGTCCCTCCACTGAAAGTCGGAACATGACACCCCGTCCAGTCATCCTCGGTGCCGCTGCCATCATCGGCACCTGCCTGCTCGCACCGTCCTTCCTGCCGTCCCCGTCGTTCGCCGCCGCCGCACCGGTCTCCGCCGCGAGCCAGCGCTCCGACGCCCAGGACCACGACGACGCCTGGCACGTCGACACCGCCAACGAGGCCCAGGTCGAGGTCCACGACGGCGTCGTCACCTTCACCGGGACCGCGACCACCGGCACCGCCACCGTCACGACCCGCGGCGCCACGGTCACGGCCCCGGTCCGCGACGGCAAGTGGGCCGCGGACGTGCCCGCCCGGGTCGGGGTCGCCATCTCGGCACGGTTCGACCTCCGCGCGACCGACGGCGGTCCGGTCACGGCCACCGCGCAGCGCCAGGTCAGCACGATCGCACAGACGACCCCCGTCGCCGGCAAGTGGGGCTTCGACTTCGCACCGGACCAGGCGGTGACCGCGGAGGACGGGAAGATCACCCTGACCGGCACCGCCCCGGACGGCACGGTCGCCGTCAAGGGCACCTACGGCGACGCGTTGGCGAGCACCACGACCACCGACGGGCGGTGGAGCGTGGAGGTCCCGGTCCGGTCCACCGGGCTGACGCACCTGCACTTCACCCTGACGGTCGACGGCAAGCAGGTCCGCAACGACTACCGACGAGTCGACGTCACCGTCCCCGCCGACAGCGCGTTCGCCGTCGACACCCCGAACCGTTCGGACGTCGAGCTGCACGACGGCTCGGTCCGGTTCACCGGCACCGCGACCACCGGCGAGGTCACCGTCGCCGGCCTCGGTGGCACCACCACCGTCCCCGTGGAGGACGGCAAGTGGACGGCCGACCTCCCCGCCCGACTCGGCACCACCTTCGACGTCACGTTCCAGCTGCGGGCCAGCCACGGCGGCCTCGTCACGAACACCGTCAAGCGCCAGGTCACCACCGTCGCCGAGATCACCCCGGTCGCCGGCAAGTGGGGCTTCGACTTCGCCCAGGGCCAGGAGGTCACCGCGAAGGACGGCAAGGTCACCCTCACCGGCACCGCCCCCGACGGTACCGTCGACGTCACGTCGCACAACGGCACCCCGATCGCCAGCACCGAGGCGCGAGACGGCCGTTGGAGCGTCGAGGTCCCGGTCGCCGCCACCGGCCCCACCACCCTGCGCTTCCTCCTCACCGTCGACGGCAAGCAGGTCCGCAGCGACTACCGGTACGTCGACGTCACGGTCCCCGCCGACAGCGCCTTCGCCGTCGACACCCCGAACCGCTCCGAGGTCGAGCTGCACGACGGCTCGGTCCGGTTCACCGGCGAGGCCACCAGCGGTGAGGTCACCGTCGCCGGTCTCGGCGCCACCACCACCGTGCCGGTGGAGAACGGCACCTGGACCGCCGATCTGCCCGCCCGGCTCGGTTACACCTTCGACGTCACCTTCCAGCTCCGCCACACCCACGGCGGCCCGGTCACGAACACCGTGAAGCGCCAGGTCACCACCGTCGCCGAGACCGCACCGATCGCCGGCAAGTGGGGCTTCGACTTCGCCCAGGGCGAGAAGGTCACCGCGAAGGACGGCAAGATCACCCTCACCGGCACCGCCCCCGACGGCACCGTTACCGCGAAGGACCTCAGCGGCGACACGGTCGCCACCACCGAAGCACGCGACGGCCGCTGGAGCGTCGAGGTCCCCGTCCGGTCCGCCGGCGGGCTCACCCTGCGGTTCGCCCTGACCGTCGACGGCAAGCAGGTCCGCAAGGACGAACGCACCGTCGACGTCACCGTCCCCGCCGACAGCGCCTTCGCCGTCGACACCCCGAACCGCTCCGACGTCGAACTGCACGACGGCACCGCGACCTTCACCGGCACCGCCACCGCCGGTCAGGTCACCGTCACCGGTCTCGGCGCCACCACCACCGTCCCCGTGCAGGACGGCAAGTGGACCGCCGACCTCCCCGCCCGCGTCGGGTACACCTTCGACGTCACGTTCCAGCTCCGCGCCACCGAGGGCGGCCCGGTCACGAACACCGTCAAGCGCCAGGTCACCACCGTCGCCGAGACCGCCCCGGTCGCCGGTAAGTGGGGCCTCGACGTCACCGAGGGACAGGTCTTCGAGGCGCACGACGGCAAGGTCACCCTCACCGGTACCGCACCCGACGGCACCGTCACCGTCCGGAACGGCAACCGCGAGGACGTCGTGCAGACCGAGGTGCACGACGGCAAGTGGAGCGTCGACTACCCGGTGAGCGAGTACGGCCACCAGCCCCTCACCTTCCTGCTGACCGTCGACGGCGAGCAGGTCCGTCGCGAGAACCGCACGGTCGAGATCAAGGAGCAGCGCGGCCCGGTCGACGCCGCGTGGGGCATCGACGTCGCCGACCGCGGGACGGTCACCGTCGACGACGGGACGACGACGCTGACCGGCACCGCCACGAAGGGCGAGGTCACGATCGTCAACCGCTACTACCACAGCACCCAGACCGTCCCGGTCGTGGACGGCCGCTGGAGTGCGACGGAGTACGTGCCCTACCTCGGGACGGACAAGATGACCTTCGACTTCGTCCTCCGCGAGGCCCCCGGAGCGTTCAAGTCCGCCGAGGAGACCCGCACCTTCGCCGTTCCCGAGTCGGAGATCGTCGACTTCACGCTCGACCCCGAGACGCCGCAGATCGTCGACGGCCTGGCGCAGCTGTCCGGCACCAGTGAGGCCGGCGAGATCGTCATCACCGAACGCAACAAGCCCGGCGAGGTCGCGCGCTTCACGGTCGGCAAGGGCGCCTGGAAGCAGGGCGTGCCGCTGGCAGCTGGTCGCCACGCGATCACCATCAAGTACATCTCGGACCGCCCGAACGTGTCGTCGACGTCTCGGAACGTCCTCTTGTCCGTGGTCGAGTAGGTCTGCACCACGCACACGGGAGCCCCGCCGACCAGATGGTCGGCGGGGCTCCCGTCGTCCGACGCTGCCGGTCGGCCTCCGCGGGCGAGATCGCCGGAACGGGAGGTCATCGCACTCAGAGGCTGCTCGACGAGTGGAACACAGAATACTGGGCGGACCGTCCCCTAGAGAAAGTCAGCTCATGTCACTCCGTCCCGTTGCCCTCGGCGCCGCTGCCCTCATCGGCACGTGCCTCCTCGCACCCTCCCTCGCCGCGTCCCCGGCCTCCGCCTCCACCGGCACGCCGAGCTCAGCAGTCAGTCCGCGTTCGAGCATCGAGGCCGCCGACCCCGCCTGGGGGATCGACCTGGCCAACGGCGCGACCGTGGTCGTCGAGGACGGTGCGACCACGATCAGCGGCACCGCCACCGCTGGAGAGGTCACCATCGTCAACAACTCCTTCCGCCGATCGACGGAGACCGTCCCCGTCGTGGACGGCCGCTGGACGAGCAAGCAGGACGTGTCGTACTCCGGCAACGACCACGCGGTCTTCGGCTTCACGCTCCGCAGCACCCCCGGCGGCCAGGAGCGCGCTGCGGAGACCCGGATCGTGTCCGTGCCGCGGACGTCCAGCATCGTCTTCTCGGTCGACACGGGGAAGAAGCAGACCGTCGACGGCCTCGCCCAGCTGTCCGGCACCGCGGAACCCGGTGAGGTCGTCATCACCAGGTGGGGCAAGTCCGAGCAGATCGCCCGCTTCCGCGTCGGCAAGGGCAACTGGACGCAGGGTGTACCGCTGGCCGTCGGCTCGCACGTCATCACCGTCAAGTACATCGCCGACCGGCAGAACGTCGGCTCACGGACCGTCAACCAGGCACTCACCGTGCTCGGGTAGGGACCACGCCACATCGCAGGGAGCCCCGCCGACCAGATGGTCGGCGGGGCTCCCGTCGTCGTCCTGCCGCGCTGCTACTCGACCTCGGACGCCGGGTCCTCGGCCTCGACACCCGTCTCGTCGAGACGGTCACGGAGGTGGTCGGCCATCACGCCGGCACCCTCGTCGCCGTGGTCGTGCTGGACCTGCTGCACGAGACCGTGGAGCTTCTCCTCGTTCGTCGCGTCGGTCGCACCGTCCATGATCGGCTCGGACTGGACGCCGTTGTCACGCTCTGTTGCACTCATGGCACGAACGCTACGCCGCACGCGGGTGCGCCTCACGGGCGCACCCCAGGTCGTGCGGAGATCGGACGGGAGGCCCGGATCACGTCCGCGACGCACCGGACGCTGGCAGAGCCTCCCGTCCGGCACGCACGCCCGACGTCAGAGGCGCAGGCGGGCGAACTCGGGGTCGAGGTCCCCGTGCCGATGTGCCGTGACGACGACCGTCTGCTCCCGGAGGTAGTGCGCCATCTCGACGACTCCGGCCTCGACCACCGGGGCGTCGTGGATGGCGGTGTCGATGCCGGCGCCGAGCGCCTCCTCGAGCGCGAGCGGGTCGCCACCGAGCAGGCGGATCCGCGAGCCCGGCCCACCGAAGGCGCTGTGCGGCCGGGGCTCGAAGCCCTGCGACAGCACCAGGTCGATGGCGTCCTGCGGTTCCGCCGTGCCGCCCGACCACTGCTCACGCAGGAGCGCGCCGGACGCCGCGCGGTCGAGGAACTCGGCGTCGGTCTCCACCAGGTGGTCGACCACGTCGAGCGGAGAGCGGCCGCTCGCGAGCAGCTGCGTCAGGGGGCCGGGGAGGGCCCGGGCGGTGCTGAGCAACACGTGGGCACGTGCTGCGGTCGCCGCGACGAGGGTGCGGACGAGGTCCCCGGTGCTGACGTCGGCGGACTGTCGGACCACGACGGACTGCGGGCGGTACCGGAGCACGTTGCGCTCGACGCCGAGCTCCGCGGTGTCGCGGGACCGGCCGAAGCGCTCTTCCCGTGCCTGGGCGTCGCTGGTGGCGCCGGCACGGACCTGGTCGAACTCCTCGAAGGACAGCCCGCTGCGGGACGCCTCGATGAGCGCGGTGACCCGCGGCGGCAACCCGTGCAGCTGGATGCTCTTGTGCACGGTGCGCGGGACGGGTTCCCAGTGCCCGAGCATCGCGACCGAGTCGGGGCCGCCACGTTTGGCCCCGGCACCGACTGAGGAGCTCCCCCAGCCGCCGGCGGGCTGCCGGACGACCGTGGTGTCCGTGGTGGCCCGGTTCACCACGAGGGTGCCGGCGGCGACCTGGTCGGTCCAGCGGGCGACCTCGTCGACGTCGAGGGTGTGCAGCGCCTCGACCAACCCGTGGTCGCCGCCGTTCTGGAGCGCGATCGCCTGCTCGAGCGTCTCGACCTGCACCACCCCGAGGACCGGGACGCCGGCCTCCGGGTGAGTGGACGCGCTACCGGGACGGACCCCGACGCGGACGCCCGGGGACCAGAGTCGGCCGGACTCGTCGAGCGGCCGCGGTTCGACGAGCCAGGACTCCCCCGGTGCCAGCTCGGTCAGGGCGGCGCGTGCGGCGCCGGTCGGCTCGACGACCAGCGGCCCGACCTGCGCCGCGGGGTCGGTGGGCCACGCGACCCGGAGTGCTCGGGTGGCGTCGGCGAGCTGGCGGAGGAAGCGGCTGTCGGCACCGTCCTCGCCGACCGAGCCGACGAGCACGACGAGCGAGATCGCTGCGCCGGCCTGCCCGGACTGGGTGAACGCCGAGGCGACGACGTCGCGGACGGCCTGGTCGACGTCGGCCGCGGGGGTGACGACGGCGGCCGAGATCGCTCCGGTGTCGGCGAGGAGGGGCAGGCCGGCCCGCCACCACCGGAACGACCGGGCGGTGTCGGGCGAGCCGGTGAGCACCACCCGGTCGACGGCGGGGTGGGCCACCAGGTCGCGGCCGAGTTCGCTGACGTCGAGGTCGACGAGCTGGAGCAGCGAGTGCGGGACGCCGGCGCTCCAGAGGACGTCGGCGAGCACCGCACCGGACCGCTTGGCGAGCGGGGACGGCTTGAGGACGACCCCGCTGCCGGCGGCGAGCGCCGAGAGCACGCCGTCCGCCGGGGTGGTCAGCGGTGAGTTCCACGGGGCGACGACGACCGTCAGTCGTGGCGGGACGAAGGTGGCTCCCACGACGTCGACCAGGTGACGTGCCCGGTCGGCGGCGTGGTGGGCGGCGTCGACGGCACCGCTGACCTGGCGGTCCGCCTCGGTCAGGGTCATCGCGGTCTCGGCGACGACGACCTCGACCAGGTCCGCACGGCGGACCTCGAGCTCGTGCGCGACGAGGTCGAGCAGTTCGGCGCGGTCCTGCGGGTCCTGCCGACCCCAGTTGACGCCGGCCTGCGCGGTGCGGGCGATGGTGCGTTCGAGGCGGGGACGGTCGGTGACGCGGGCGCCGCGGATGGTGGCGGTGCCGAGCTGCGAGCGGGGCACGCGGCGGAGCAGGTCGGCGGCCCACTGCCGGTTCGCGTCCACCCCGGCATCGGTGTCGACGGCGGGCGGGTGCACGGCGCGGATCTCGGGGGCGCCGAGGGGTGCCCGGCGGTCCTGGACGCGGAGGGTGACCGGCGCGGGGTCGTCGAGCGCGGCGACGGCGGCCACGAGCCGGTCGTGTCCGCGCTGCACGGCTGCGGCTCGGTCGTCGTCGCTGCCGCCCGAGGGGGACGGCGACGCTGCCGCGCCCTCGCGCAACCGGCGGGCGAGGTACGGGATCGCGGCGTCGAACTGGTCGGGGTGCACGACGGGGGTGAGGAGGGTGACCGTGCCGACGTCGGCGCGGACGGCGTCGAGGACGGTGCCCGTCATGCCGAGGAGCATCTCGACCTCGAGCGCGTCGGTCACCCCACGACGGTCGGCGAGCACGCGGGCGGCTGCGAGCAGGACGGGATCGAGTCCGGCGAGCGCGATCCGGACGGCGTCGGTGTGCTCCGGCGTGAGCGCGACGTCGAGCAGGCGCAGGAGTGCGGTGTCAATCTGCTGGCGGGTGGCGAGGAGGGCCGAGGGGCGGGCGTGCACGAGGGCGTCGGCGCGTTCCTCGGCCAGGTGGGCGCCGTCGACGAGCCGGACCCGGATGGGTGCGCCGCCGCGGAACCGTCGCGCGGTCGCCCAGTCGGTCAGGGACGCGAGGACGCCGAGGCTGTCCGGCAGCGACGCGGGCAGCGTGATGCCGGCGGTCGTGTGGGCGAACTCGTCCGTGTCGAGCAGCGTCCGGAACACCGCGACGGTCAGGTCGAGGTCGTGCGGGCCGTCGACGAGCAGCGTGACGGTGGTGCCCCCGGCGACGGCTGCGCGGAACACCGGGACGAGCCGGTCGACCGCCTGCGCCGTGGCGTCCTCGAGCGACCACGGCGACGTGGGCGGGACGACGTCCGCCACCGCGAAGGACACCGCGGGCACGTCGTCGCGTCCGACCAGGTCGGTGGTCCACGCCAGGCGACGGTCGCTCTCGGCGGGACCGGACACGGTCGGGCCGAGGGGCAGGACGTCGAGGCGGGTGCCCGTGCCGGTGAGCTTGCCGAGCGCGGAGCCGAGTCGGGCCGACGGGGCGTCCACCACCAGGTGTCCGGCGAGTCGGCGGAGCACCCGCCGCGCGGACGGGATGACCGCCCACGGCGCCATCGTCGCGAAGCCCCCACCGACGGTGACGGCGCCGCGGAGGTACCAGGCGAGGAAGTCCGGCACATCACGGCTGGCCTTCTCGAGGTTGCGGGCGGCGACCTTCGGGTCGTCGGGTCGGATCACCTTGTCGATGAACCCGCGGGCGAAGTCGAGTCCGCGCTCGTCACGCAGGACCTCGGCGAGCCGGGCCGCTCGGGCGTCGGGCTTCACCCCGCGGGAGGCGTCCAGCCAGCGGCCGACGAGGGCAGATGCGTCGTCGGTGCAGTCCTGGAGGCGTGCGGGCGGCATGGACTCGATCGTAGGCCGCTCCCCCGACGTCTCCTCGGAGGCGGCCGTGTGCCGTCCAGGAGTCAGCCGAACGGATGATCCCGGGCCGACGAGCTGTGCTCACGGATACGCTGGCCGGATGGTGGAGCACGGCGCTGACGGCCACGACTGGGCCACGTGGGACGCGTTCCACGACGTCTGGCGCGGGCTGGACCGGGCGCTGGACGTGGCCGTGCAGCGGGACGCCGGCATCTCCATCCCCGAGTTCGAGATCCTGATCGGCCTGCACCGCGACCCCGACCACCGGCTGCGCGTCCGCGACATGGCCGCCGGGATCGGCTGGGAGAAGTCCCGCGTCAGCCACCAGGTCACCCGCATGGTCTCCCGGGGGCTGGTCGCGCGTGCCGACTGCCCCTCCGACGGCCGCGGCAGCTGGATCGTGATGACCCCGGACGGTCGGCGCGCGGTCCTCGCCGGCATCCGGGCACACACGGCGGCGCTGGAACAGCTGTTCTGGAGGCCCGTGGCCGGTGACGCGGACACCCTGCGGGCCGTCTCGCACCGGGTCCTCGACGCCCTCGGTCCGGTGGACACGGGCGCGGACGTCGTCCAGGGGGACGCCTGACCTGACAGCCGCGCCGCCCGTCGTGGGAGGATGCCGAGGACCGATCTGTGGGGGGAGAGCGCATGGACACCGACGGTTCGCGCTCGGCGCGGGCGGCCCTCGTCGCCGCGCTCGACATCGTCGGACTCGCGCCGTCCGAGCGCTTCGACCGGATCGTCCGCATCGCCCGCGAGGTCTTCGACGTCCCGTTCGCGTACGTCAACCTGCTCGACGACACCCTGCTGCACACGCTGACGCCGAACCTGGCCGGCGAGCCGACGTCCGGGCCGCTCGAGTGGTCGTTCTGCCAGCTCACCGTCCAGCGCCCCGGGCCGACGGTCGTGCCGGACACGCTCGCCGACCCGCGCACCGCCGACCTGCCCGGCGTCACCAGCCGCGGCATCCGCTCCTACGCCGGGGTCCCCCTGACCATGCCGGGCGAGCTGACGATCGGCAGCCTGTGCCTGATGGACGTCCGGCCGCGGGAGTTCACTCCGCAGGACGAGGCCGCACTGATCGACCTGGGGCGGTGGACGGAGCAGGCCCTGGCGAAGGGGCTGCAGCACGACCGGCTGCTCGAGGTCGTCGAGGCCCTCACCCCGCCACCCGTCCACGTCCCCGGCTACACGCTGGCCGGACTGAGCGTGCCGTACGGCGACCTCAGCGGTGACGTCCACGACTGGACGGTCGCCGACGACGCCGTGACCTTCACGCTCGCCGACATCATGGGCAAGGAGCAGCCCGCCGCGCTGCTCGCCGCCGGACTGCGGGCCGCGCTCCGGCAGCACGAGGACCTGCCACCGGTCGCGGCCGTCGGGGCGGTCGAGCCGCGGATGAGCGAGGACCTCGGTCGGGCCTCCGCGTTCGCGACGCTCTTCCACTCACGCCTGACGCCGAGCACCGGGCGGCTCGACTTCGTGGACGCCGGGCACGGGCTCGTCGTGCACCTGCACGCGGACGGCACGTCGGAGATCCGGCGGTCGCGGGACCTGCCGCTCGGCCTGCACCCGCAGGGGGTCCCCTTCCGCCTCGGGTCCCTGGTGCTCGAACCGGGTGCCGCACTGCTCGTGGCCAGCGACGGCGCGCTCGACCTGGGCGACGGGACGATCGACACCCTGACGGACATCGGGCGGACCTACCGTCGGGCGCCGAGCACGGCCGCGTTCCTCGAGACGGTCCGACTGCGGGCAGCCGAGCAGGCGGAGGACGACGTCACCGTGACCGTCCTGGCACGCGACGCGCCCTGACCGGCCTGGCTCGCGACGCACACTGACCGGCCGACGTGCAGGTGCTGGTACCCGAGACCAGGCACCAGCACCAACGCTCGTGCTCCTGACCCGAACAGGTACAACGAACTGGCGTCAGCCTGCCCCGCTCAGCTGGGAGGCGTGGTGTCCGTCCACGATCAGGCCCCGAACTGTCCGCGGAACGCGTTGGTCGTCCCCGCCCGGGTCAGCGCACCTCGAACGCGAAGAGCGAGTAGCCGTACCCGGTCGCCCGGTGCACGCCCTGGAGGCGCACGTGCCGCCAGGTGCCGGACAGGTCGACCGTGTCCGTCCCGCCGTCGCCGTCGCTGACGGTCGCGATCGTGGTCCAGGCGTCGTCGGCGCTGTTCCGCGCCTCGATCCGGTAGGCGGAGCCGTACGCGTCCTCCCACTGCAGGGTCGCGCGGTGCAGGGGCTCCGCCGAGCCGAGGTCGACGTCCAGCCACTGGTCGTCGGTGTGACCGCTCGCCCAGCGGGAGCCCGGGTTCCCGTCCGTGGCGTTCCGCGCGGTGACACCGACCGCCTCGTCCGCCGACGAGGTCGTCGGGGCGTTCCGCGCCAGGTCGGGGGTCGGCACGCCCTCGGTCGAGTCCACGCGGAACTCGTGGAGCGAGTACCCGAACTCCGTGTGCCGTTGCACGCCGAGCATCCGCACGTACCGCGCCCGGACCCCGTCGAGCTGGTGGACCGCGGTACCGCCGGCCCCGTGGTCCTCGGTGGCGACGGTGCGCCAGACCTCGCCGGTCGTGGAGCGCACCTGGACCTGGTAGCGGTCGGCGTACGCGGCCTCCCAGTCGAGTTCCACCCGGTCGACGGGGACCACGGCGCCCAGGTCGACCGCGATCCACTGGTCGTCGGAGGCGCGGCTGGCCCACCGGGTGGTCCGGCTGCCGTCGACCGCCTGGTCACCGGACAGGTCACCGCGCTCGTCGGAGGACGTCGTCACCGGCTTGCCGACCGCGATGTCCCGCGAGGCGTGCCCGCCGTCGCCGGGCTCCGTTCCGGGGTCGGCACCGGGGTCGGAGGCACCGGCGTCACCGTCCGCCACGGTCGTGACCGTCGCCTGACCGGACGCGCCGCCGAGCGTGGCGTGCACGGTGGCGGTGACACCGTCGGCCGGAGCGGCCGTGACCGTGCCGTCGCCCGCGACCGAGCCGCCGCCGTCGATCGTCCACGTCGGCGCACCGTCGGTGCCGGCTGCTGCCGTCACCGGTCCGCCGTTGCCGTCCGCGTCGAATGCGTACGCCGTCAACGTGGTGCTGCCGCCGGCCGGGAGGCGCGTGGCACGCGGTCCGACCAGCACCGTCGACGGGGTGATCGCCGAGACCGACGGGGTGCCGTGGACCTCGAACGACCAGATCGAGTAGCCGTACTGCGTGAGCCGGTCGATGCCGTGCATCCGCACGAACCGGGCGGTGCTGCCGACGGCGACGTGGTCGGCTGCCGCCGACGTCTTCGTCACGTCCCGCACGGTGTGCCAGGGGCCGTCGGCGGAGTCGGCGACCTGCAGGTCGTACTCCGCCGCGGCGGCGCCCTCCCACGTGACGTCGACGTCGGTGACGTCGGTCGCACGGCCGAGGTCGACGGTGTAGTCGACGGCGTCCTGCCCGTGCGCGCTCTCCCACCGGGTCGTCGGGTCGCCGTCGAGCGCCTTGCCCGGGGTGTTCCCCCCGTCGCTCGACGTCGCGGTGGCGGTGGCGTGGAGCGCCTGGTCCGGGACCGTGGTGACCGCCGAGACCACGGCGCTGCCCTCCACCCCGCCGCTCGTGGCGGTGACGTGGCCGGCCCCGCTGCCGGCCGCGCGGACGCTGCCGGCGTCCACCGTGCCTCCCGGCAGGGTCGTGGCCCAGGTGACCGGAGCCGACAGCTCGATCGGGTCGCCGTACTGGTCGCGGCCGGTGGCTGCGAACTCGGCCGGGGTGCCGACCACCAGCTGCTCGAACCCGGGCGTCACCGCGATCGACGTGAGCTCGGGAGCGGGCGCGACCCGGAACCGGTACGTGTCACGGACCGACCCGACCGAGGCGGTGACCGTGGCACTGGCGGCGCGTTCCGTGGCCTCGTACGTGCCGTCGGCCGCGATCCTGCCGGTGCTGGCGTCCCAGGTCAGTCCGTCGAGCGGCATGGTCGCGCCGTACTGGTCGTACCCGGTGGCCGTGAACCGCGTGGTGGAACCGGGGACGAGCGTCGTCGGGCTGTCCGCCGTGTCGACGACGATCTCGGCCAGGTGGGCGTCGAGGTGGGACGTGATCTGGGTGTGCGCGGGGACGGCGATCTGGCCGATGACCCGCTGGCCGTCGTACACGTCGTACGAGTGCTGGACGTCGTCGGTGTTGTCGAGCACGTACGAGTAGGTGCCGTCCGCCGCGCGGAACACCTGGCTGAGCGGGTCGGAGGTGTGCCGGTCGGTGACCTCCGTGCCCACCGTTCGGTTCGACACGGCCTGGTGGTAGACCAGTCCGGCCATCGACTGGCCGGTGACCGCCGGGTCATCCGCGGCCCAGAGCGCCTGGTGGATGTCGAGGTACGTGTCCGGGTCGTACTGGGCGAGGAAGCCGAGCACGACGTTGCCGAGTGCGTCCCCCATGTCGCTGAACACGGCGGCCGCGTGCGCGGTGTCCGTGCCGGGCCGGTGGTGGGTCAGGTCGACCGAGTACAGCCGGTCGATCGTCGTCGTGTCCGCCGTGTAGTCCGTGGACAGGAACGACAGGAGCGGCGACTTCGTCGGCCAGTCCTCCGGCTGCCGGTCCGTGGTCGGTCCGTCGAGCTCCGCGGGGACGAGGGCCGCGGGCAGGGTCGTCGGGGTCCAGTACTGCGCCGGGAAGACGACCTCGCCGTCCGCGTCGGTGCTCACGACGAGCGTGCCGGTCGCCTGGTCGTACAGCGGGTTGGCGGCCGTCTTCGCCGTGACGTAGCCGGGGTGGTTCCGCTCGGCGGCGCGGATCGCGTCCTCGAGCTCGCCGATGGCGGCGTTCCGGTCCTGCGCGATCGCGTCGTTGCCGTAGGTCCCGACGCCCCACCACTTCTTGGTGAGCATCTGGATGTGCGCGGCGTTGCCCCCCACGACGCCGTCCTGCCCGACGACCTCCGGGCGTGCCTGCATCATCTGCCGCATGATCGCCTTCGAGAAGTCCGGGTCCCAGCCGAAGTAGTCGAACCAGGGAGCGGTCGGCATCCACTGGATGCCGTAGATCCACGCCGGGTCGCCGGAGAAGTACGTGGCCTCGGCCTGGCCGGAGTCGAACAGGATGCCCGCCTGGCCGTGCTGGTACGCGTCCGGGAAGGCACCGTTGCCGTCGTACGCCGTCGACGCCGGGTTGCCGTGGGCGTTCTGGTAGTAGTCGCGGACCGCGGCACGTTCAGTGACGTACTCCATCGCGCCGGTGGCCTGCATCTCCTCGTTGCCGAGGACGGTGCCGAGCAGGAACAGCCCCGCTTCGGACTGGATCGCCTCGGAGGACGACTCCTGGTTGTTGCCGCCCGGGGACGAGACACCGCCGGCGTTCGAGTGCCCCTCCCACACGCCGAAGGTGCGGAGGTGCGGGAACCGGTCGTCGTCGCGGTCCCAGTTGGCGTACTGCTTCGTCACCAGGGTGGCCATGCCCTCGTACCGCTTCGCCCAACCGGGGTCGACCGCCCCGAGGAGCGCCGTGGCGACGGCGAAGTACCCGTAGTGGAAGTGGTTGTCGTTGAACTGCGCCGACCCGTACGAGTCGCCGAAGCCGATCAGGGCCTTCCACGTCGGGTACATCGCGAAGAAGTGCTCGCTCTCCCCCGATGAGTAGGTGTACCAGTCGGTGAGGGCCTTCGTGAGCGTGGCCTGCAGCTCCTGCTCGTCGGCGGTGTCACCGATCTGCTGCGCCACCGTCATGTACTCGGCGAGCTGCTGGACGTCCTTGCCGCCCCAGTAGGTGTCGCCGCCGTACGTGGTCTTCTCGGCGTAGTCGGACAGGTACTTGCGGAGCACGTCCCGTTCGTCCTGACCCTTGGGCGGCGCACCGGTCGGGGTGAGGCCGGTGAAGGCGTAGTCGAGGGTCCAGCCGTCGTGCCCGATCGTGGTCTCCATCGTGCCGCGCGGGGTGGGGTAGGTCGCTCCGGTGAAGTGCAGGTCGTTCGTCGACTCCGCGTACTGGTGCTGCAGCCAGCCCTGCACGGTGTCGTGGTCCGAGCCCTGCAGCGTGTCCGTCTGCACGGACCACCGCTGCTCGACCTGCCCCGCCGCGGGGTCGTAGGAGTAGTCCATCGTGGTGTTCCGTGGCACGGCGAACGCGGTCCGCTGCAGGTCGTCGAGGCTCAGCCCGCTCTCCGGGACGGCACTGAGCACGAGGTACCGGGTCCCGGCGGAGGCGTCGATGGCGGTGCCGCTCCGCGTGAAGGTGGTCTCGTCCGGTGCGTGCACGCCGTACACGTGGTCGCCCTGCCGGATCTCGAACCGGTCGCCCGTGAACGGGAAGGTGATCGGCTCCCCGTCACCGTCGGTGATCGTCGCGCCCGACTGCACCGTCAGCCGTGGGGTCATGCCGTGGTACTCGAACCACTCGTACGGGTTGCCCTGGACGCTCGTGACGTCCATGTACTGGCCACCCGATCCGGCCTGCGGCATCCGCCAGCTGACGTTCCAGTCGCCCCAGCGGAGCGCGTCCGCCTCGGTCGCGGAGAACGCCGTCGAGAACCGCTGCGCGACCCCGTCCGGCTCGTCCGTCAGCAGCACCTGGTCGACCATCACGTGCGCCCAGCCGGCGGGCAACGAGTCGACGACCCGCAGCTGCGCCTGCTGCCCCGCCCACTTGCTGACGTCCCAGTCGACCCAGCGGAACTGCTCGCTGTTCGCGCCGGTGGCGGAGGCGACGACCTGCCCGCCGACGACGAGCTGCACGGCTTCCTGGTCGGCGTGCTGGCCCCCGGCGATCGTGAAGGCCAGGTGCGCGTGGTCGATCGCGAACGACCCGGACGTCAGGGTCCCCGTGGCGCTGTCGCCGGCGGCGGTGCCGGTGGCGGCACCCCACGAGGTCAGGTAGCCGTTGCCGAGCCACCCCGACACCTCGCTCTGCCCCGACGGGGTCCCGGTCGCCCGGCTGAAGGCAGTGCCGGTGCTCGTCCACCCGTCGGGCACGCCCTGCTCGAAGTCCGCGAGGAGTTCGTCCGAGGGGTCCGCCTCCGGGGTCACCGTGCCGCTCACCGTCACCGGCGACTCGAGCTGCATGGCGGTGCCGTCGCTGTTCCACGTCGTCGGCGAGGTCAGCTTCGTGCCGTCCTTGCTGTTCGAGGAGACGAACGGGTACGCCCACATGTCGCCGGAGTACTTGCTCACGAGCAGGTCGGTCCACCACTGGTTCGTCGGTACCGGCTTCCCCGCCTGCGACGGGTCGATGTACAGGTGCTGGTCCACCGTCTTCTGCACGTCGGCGCTGTCGCTGATCGTCGCGGGCGGAGCGGGTGCGAACGACCCGGAGCCGACCACTGTGCCGTCGGCGGGCGGAGCCGGGACCGCGGCCGGGCTCGGCAGCGCGGTGCTGGCCGACCGCACTGGCGGGGTCGACTGCGCGGTGTCCGACGCTCCGGCCGCCCGGTCAACGGCGTGCGCAGCGGTCGCGGGTCCGGTGAGCGCGATGACCGCCGCGACCACGAGGACCGCGGACGTCTCGATGGAGCGGGGCGAGG
>NZ_JASDDD010000053.1:0-22471 GCF_030407555.1 Curtobacterium sp. APC 4022 | reverse complement strand
CTCCGCCACCCTCTGGTCGCAGCAGCCGGTGATGTGTAGAGTGCCGACACTGCACCGACACTGCACCGACCCAGCACGACGCAGCTCAGTACGACGCAGGACAGCACGAGGGGGAACCATGCACGACACCACGCGCGACCGACTGACGGCACTCGCCGCGGTCGTCGCCGCACTCGTCCCGGCGCTCGCCGTCGTGTCCGACTGGCTGCAGTTCGCCCTCGACCTGCAGGAGGACCAGTACGTGGTCGGCTTCCGGACCGTGCTGGCCGTCGGCATCGTCGCCGCCGCCCTGGTGGCGGTCCGGGCCCTCCGCGGTCAGGACCGCGTCCTGCTCGGGTTCGCCCTCGCCGTGCTCACCTGGTCGCTCGCCGGGTTCGTGCCCAGCAGCGCGTGGCCCGTGGGCACCGTGCTGTTCATCGCGGCTCGGGCGCTGCTCTTCGTCTTCGGGGTCCTGCTCGTGCTGCGCACCAGGGCCGACACCGCAGCCGGAGCTGGCACCAGCACCACCAGCACGGGTCCGGCTGGCGGGCGGGTGCACCGCGTGGCTGCCTGGGCCGTGCTCGTCGGTGCCGGCGTGTGGCTCGCGTGGACGGTCGTCGAACCGGTCCTCTTCACGCTCTGGATCCCGCCGCAGGACGCGCTCACCGGGCTGTTCGCGATCCCGCAGGTCGGCCAGTTCGTGGCGTTCGTCGGCGCCGTGCTGGTGTTCGCGCCGCCGCTGGTCCGCCCGGTCCGCGACGGTGCCCGACGGCTGTGGGAGACGGCCGACGTCCGCTGACGCCGACCGCCCCGCCCACTCCGGCAGACCGGTGGACCCGGGGCTCAGACGAGCGCCGCGGCGACCTCGGGCGACTCCGCCGGCACCGACCACGGGCGCTGCGTCATGCCGCTGTCGCCCCGGACCGACACGATCGCGCCGGAGTCGTCACGGGTGAACACGATGTCCTCGTCGATCGACCCGAACCGGTTCCCCGACGCCATCCACAGCGTGTCGGCGTCGACGACGTCCAGGCGCACCGGCGACTCGGTCGGCACGGGCTGCGTCGGGTCGATCGCCAGCAGCCGGTCCCCGACGCGGGCGATGTCGGTGATGCCCTCGAACGTGGTGAAGCGTCCGGTGTAGCGGTCGGTGTCGACGTCGGCCGGCACGGGTGTGCCGGGGGCCTGCTCGTCCGCGGCGGCGTCGAGCAGGTGCACGATGCCGTACGCCAGCATCGTCGCCGGACCCGTGGCGCTGCTCGTCAGGACCGACACGACCAGCGAGGACGCGGGGTCGAAGACGGACTGCGTGATCTGCCCGGGGAACCCGCCGGAGTGGCCACGGACCTCCCGGCCGTTGATCCGGTCGACGATGAACCCGGCGCCGTAGCCGCGCGCGGCGGGGTCGCTGTCCAGGGCGCTCCACGCCTTCCGCTGGGCCAGGCGCTTGGCGTGGTCGGAGAGCAGCGAGCCTCGGCCGGGAACGTGTGCGGAGAAGTACCGGACCAGGTCCGAGGCGGTGCCGTGGAACCCGGTGGCCGCGGCGAGCGCCCCGGTCGTCACGTGCGGGACCCGCTGCCGGGTGCGGGCGGTGTGCAGGCCGGTGTAGCCGACGACGTACTCGTCCTCGCGCGCCGGGTCGAACTCGGCGCCGGTGCCGGTGAGGCCGAGCGGCTCGGTGATCGCCGTGCGGACGTGCTCGGCGTAGCCCGTGCCGGTGACCGCCTCGATGACCAGGCCGAGCAGGCCGTAGCCCAGGTTCGAGTAGTTGAACGCCGACCCGACGGGAACCTTCGCGCCACCCGCGACGACGAGGGCGATCAGTTCGTCGGCGTCCGGGAACGGGTGTGCCAGCGCCCAGTAGTCACCGTCGGCGCCGTCGCGGACGACCCCGGCACCCATCTCCATGAGCTCACGGACCGTGGCGTCGGCGATCGGCGACCCGGCCTCGACCAGGGCGGGGACGAACGTGCCGACGGTGTCGTCGAGGCGCAGGGCACCCTGGTCGGCGAGCTGGAGCAGAGCGGTGGCCGTGAAGGTCTTCGAGTGCGAGGCGATCCGGAACAGGTCGCTGTTCGTCAGGCGACGGCCGGCCTCGACGTCCGCGTAGCCGAACGCGTCGGCGAACAGCTCCTGGCCCTCGAACCCGACGGCGACCTGGACGCCCGGCAACCGCAGCTGCCACACCTTGTAGGCGATCCACTCACGGACGTAGGGCAGGACGGACTCGTAGGCAGCGCGCTTCTCCATGCCGGACAGCCTGGCATGTGCCACGCTCGTCGCATGCGGCACACACCCTCCTTCGTGATGACCGAGGTCGACGAGGTCCGACGGCTCATCGACGGGAACCCCTGGGCGACGATCGTGTCGCACACGGCCGCGGGGCTGGTGGCGTCGCACTACCCGTTCCTGCTCGAACCGAGCGCCGACGACGAACTCGTCCTGGTCTCCCACGTCGGCCGTCCGGACGAGGTCGCGCACGAGCTCGGGCAGCACGAGGTCCTGGTCGTCGTGCAGGGCCCGCACGGCTACGTCTCCCCCGCCTGGTACCCGCCGGAGCAGTTCGTGCCGACCTGGAACCACACCACCGCGCACCTGTGGGGCACGCCGGAGATCCTGTCCGACGACGAGAACTTCCGGGTCCTCGGTGACCTGGTCGACCACTTCGAGCGGGCGATGCCGTCCCCGGTGTCGCTCGACGTCGACGAGGACACCGCCCGCCGCATCGCCCGCGGCACCGTCGGCATCCGGCTACGGGTCACCCGGTTCGACGCGCGTGCGAAGCTCAGCCAGAACAAGGCACCCGAGGTCGTCGACCGGGTGATCGCGGGCCTCCGTGCCGACGGGCCGTACGCGGCGCCGGCACTGGCGGACGAGATGGAGCGGGTGCGGACACGCTCCGTGGACGTGCGCGCCGACGGGCGGGAGGCACGGTGACGGTCGTCCTGCTCCGCACCGTCCGCCGGGTGGGGACGTCCGGCGCCCCCGCCGACGTGCTCGTCGTCGACGGACGGATCGCCGCGATCGGGCCCGCCGGGACGGTCGACGTACCGCGCGCCGCAGACGTCCCGCCCGGCACGGTGCTCGACGTCGAGGTCGTCGAGGCCGACGGCGCCTGGCTCGGCCCCGGCCTCCGCGACCACCACGTGCACTTCGACCAGTGGGCGCTCATGCGGCAGCGTGTCGACGTCCAGGACTGCACCTCCGCCGAGGAGACCGCCGACCGCCTCGCCGACGCGGCCCGGACCGCGCTGCCGGACCACGTCCTCGTCGGTCACGGCTACCGGGACGGGCTCTGGCCCGCACCCGCACGACGCGAGTTGCTGGACCGAGCCGCCGCGGGCCTCCCGGTCGTCGTCGTGGCCGCGGACCTGCACGCCGTCTGGTGCAACACGCGTGCCCTCGCGCACTTCGCCGGTCTGCTCGGCCGCGCCCTGCCCGCCGGGGCGGACGGCGTCCTCCGCGAACAGGACGCGTTCGACGTCACCGGCGCACTGTCCCGCGTCCCCGACGAGCTGCTCGACGCCGCCGTCGAGGAAGCCGTCGACGCCGCCGCCCAGCGCGGGGTGACCGGTGTCGTCGACCTCGAGATGGTCTTCGGACTCGACCGGTGGGCGCGCCGGATCGCCGCCGGCACGGACGGCATCCGCGTCGCCTCCGGGGTCTACCCGGGCGAACTCGACGACGTGGTGGCCCGCGGCCTCCGCACCGGCGACGTCGTCCCGGGCACCCGTGGGCTGCTGACGATGGGGCCGTTCAAGGTGATCACCGACGGATCCCTCGGCACCCGGACCGCCGCCACCTCGGACGGCGCGGGGCTCCTCACCTGGACCCCCGAGGACCTGGTCCCCGTCCTCCGCCGTGCCGTCGCCGCCGGACTGGTCCCCGCCGTGCACGCCATCGGCGACCGCGCCGTCACGCTCGCCCTCGACGCGTTCGAGACCGTCGGCACCCGCGGCACGATCGAGCACGCCCAACTGCTGCTGCCCGAGGACGTCCCCCGGTTCGCGCAGCTCGGGGTCGTCGCCTCGGTGCAGCCCGAGCACGCGATGGACGACCGCGACATCGCCGACCACCACTGGGCGGGCCGCACCGACCGGGCGTTCCCGTTCGCGTCCCTCGAGCGCGCCGGAGCCCGGATGCAGCTCGGCTCGGACGCCCCCGTCGCGCCGCTCGACCCGTGGGTGGCGCTCGCCGCCGCCGTCGGGCGGGACCGCGACGGCCGCAGCCCGTGGCACCCGGAGCAGCGGATGTCGGCGCTCGCCGCGTGGCGGGGCAGCACCGACGGGCGCGTCGGCGTCGCCGTCGGTGACGTCGCCGACCTGGTCCTGGTGCCGTCCGACCCGCTCACGGCGACGTCGGCCGCGCTCCGCACGATGCCGGTCCTGGCCACGGCCGTCGCCGGCCGCTGGACCCACCGCGCGCTGTAGGTCCTGGCTACTTCTGGTCCTTCGGGCACCAGTAGAGCTTGCGGCCGGCCATGTCGGCGATCCGGATCTCGGTGCCGCAGACCCGGCAGGGCTCCCCCTGGCGGTGGTAGACCCAGTGGCGGTCCTTGCGGGAGCGCAGGGCCTTCTTGTGGTCGGCGTCGGACAGCCCGTCCATCGTCAGCATCAGGCCGTCGCGGACGCCGTCGTGCAGCAGCTTCGACCAGTCCGCCCAGAGCGCCTTCGCCTGCTTGACGGTGATCTTCTTCCCCACCTTGTACGGGTCGAGGCGCTGCCGGAACAGCAGCTCCGCGCGGTAGATGTTGCCGATGCCGCTCACCACGGACTGGTCCATCAGCAGCTGCCCGATCGCCACGTTGCGCTTCCGGACGTTCTCGACGAAGACCTTCTCGGCCTCGGGACCGTCGTCGTTCATCGGGTCCGGACCGAGCTTGTCGAGCGCACGCTGCACGCCGGCCGGGTCCTCGACGACACAGGCGGTCGGCCCGCGGAGGTCGGCGACGGTGTCCTCGGTGAGCAGCCGCACACGCACCTGGCCGACCGGGTCCGGCGGGAACGCCTCGATCGGGTCCTCGTTCTTCTCCTGTTCGGCCATCCGGTAGCGGGCGAGCCGCGGGGCACCGATCGAGGACAGCGACTCCTCGCGGTCGTCGTCGTCCGACAGCGCCTCGGCCGTGGAGATCACGCCGGCGAAGTCCCATGCGCCGTACAGGCCCAGGTGCACCCGGAGGAACAGGTCGTCCTCGAACTCCAGGAACATCTGCTTGCCGACGGCCCGGGAGGCGATCAACTGCTTGCCGTCCAGCTGTGCGGCCCCCGCGGCGAACCGGCCCTGGGGGCTGGACACCTCGCAGCGCTTGCCGACGAAGTGGCGGGTGAACTGGTTGGCGATCCTGTGGACGGAGTGACCCTCGGGCATGGATCCAGTTCTACCCGGTACCGCTGACGGGTCGTGTCCCCCGACCGGCTCCTACGCGTCGACCTGCTTGCCGGCGATCGTGCCGGTCTGCTCGTACTCGGCGAGCTGCGCGATGCGGCGGGCGTGCCGTTCCTCGCCCGAGAACGGCTCGGCGATGAACAGGTCGACGAAGCGGATGGCCTCTTCCTCGGTGTGCTGGCGCGCCCCGATCGAGATGACGTTCGCGTCGTTGTGCTGGCGGGCGAGGACCGCGGTCGACTCGTTCCACACCAGCGCGGCCCGGACGCCCTCGACCTTGTTCGCGGCGATCTGCTCCCCGTTGCCCGACCCACCGAAGACGACACCGAGCGCCTGGACGCCGGCACGCTGGTCCTGCACCACGGCGTGCGCGGCGTTGATGCAGAACGAGGGGTAGTCGTCGAGCGGCTCGTACGCGGTCGGACCGTGGTCGACGACCTCGTGTCCAGCTCCGGTCAGGTGCGTGGCGAGGGTCTTGGTGAACTCGAGGCCGGCGTGGTCCGTTCCGAGGTGGATGCGCATGGACCGATCCTATTCCCGCGTCCGCAGCGGCCGGACCGGTCCGACGACCCGGCCGACGGGCGGACGGGAGGCGCGGTGCCGGACCCGGGGCGGGCCTCCCGTCAGCGCTGCCGCACCACGACGACGACGTACCGGCACGGCTCGTCGCCGGCGTTGCGGTACACGACGTCGGCGGGCTCGCCGAGCTCGATCCGGTCGCCCGCACCGAGTCGCGTCGTGGCCTCGCCGACCTGCAGTTCGAGGGTGCCGTCGACGACCCAGATGCAGTGCCGCAGGAAGGCGTAGGCACTGGCGGGGTAGGCGACCTCGCGGCCGGCGGGCAGGCGGACCTCGGTGACGTCGGCGGGGAAGTCCGCGCTCGACAGGGGACGGCGGCGGTACCCGGTCTCCGGGTCGGTCCACGAGTCGGCCGAGGCGGCGCGCTGGATCCCACGGGCCTCGTCCGGATCGCTGGCGCGGGGCACCTCGTGCTCGAGGGCGTCGTCGAGGAGCTGCGAGACGGTGAGGCCGAACGCTCCGGAGAGACGGCCGAGGATCGTCGCGGTCGGGCTCGAGATGCCCCGCTCCACGCGGTTGATCATGGCGCGGGAGACGCCGGACTCCTCAGCGAGCTCGGTGAGGCTCCAGCGGCGCTCGGTGCGGAGGCGCTGCAGGCGCTGCCCCAGGCGGCGCTGGTCGGCGTCGTCGGGGTGTTCCGGACCGCCGCGTTCCGCATCAGGGTGATCCGCGTCGGGGGTTGCACCCGCGCCCTCCGGCTCGTCTACGATGTGAGACATGGCGACAGCATATGCGACGGATGCCGTCAGCGTCCGCGACTGCACCCCGGCCGACCTCGACGTCGTGCACGCACTCCACGTCGACGCGGTCCTGCACTCGACCGCGATCTGGCAGGAGGTCCCGCACCCCCGCGCCTGGTTCGACACCTGGCTCGCCGAGCGGCAGGGCGACGGCTGGCCGGTCCTCGTCGCCGAGGTGGACGGGGTCGTCGCGGGCTACGCCACCTACTCCCAGTGGCGGCCGCAGCAGGGCTACCGGCTGACCGTCGAGCACAGCGTCTACGTCGTCGAGTCGTTCCGCGGACGGGGCATCGCCTCGACGCTGATGGCAGCGCTCGTCGCCCGGGCCACCGCCGAGGGGCGGCACGTCATGATCGCCGGCATCTGCAGCGCCAACACCGGGTCGATCGCACTGCACGAACGGCTCGGCTTCACGACCGTCGCCGTCGTGCCCGAGGTCGGTCGCAAGGCCGACCGGTGGCTCGATCTGACCCTGATGCGGTTGCCGCTCGGCTGAGCCGGGCCGGCCCGCCGGGCCCCGCCCGGCCCGCCCGGCCGGGGCCGAGCCTCGGCCCAGCGGGCACTCTGCGGCGTCGTGGAGGCGCGCGGTGTCCGCGGAGCCGAGGCTCGGCGAGCGCAGGCTGCGTGGCGGGGCCGGGCCGCGCCTCCCGTCAGTCGACCGTGTCGAAGACCGGGCCGGTCGTGCGCGAGCGCTTGAGCTCGAAGAAGCCCGGGTAGCGGGCCGCGGCGACGACGCCGTCCCAGAGGTCGAGCGCCTGCTGGCCCTTCGGCGCCGGGGAGATGACCGGCCCGAAGAAGGCGACGCCGTCGACGGCGATGACGGGCGTGCCGACGTCCTGGCCGACCCGCTCGATGCCGTCGCGGTGGCTCTCGCGCATCGCGGCGTCGGTCTCGTCGGTCCACGCGGCATCGGCGAGGTCGGCCTCCAGGCCGAGTTGCTCGAGCACGGCCGGCACGACCTGCTCGGGGTCCTTCTGCTGGCGGTGGTGGATCTGCTCGCCGAGGGCGTCGTAGAGACGCTTCACGACGTCCCGGCCGTGGCGGGCCTTCGCGGCCGTCACCAGACGCGAGTACACCTGGTTGCGCTCCATCGCCTCGCGGTACTCGGCGGGCATGTCCTCGTTGTGCTCGTTGAGGACGAACAGGCTCATCACGTTCCAGGTGACGTCGAGGTCGCGGTGCTGCGCGACCTCACCCACCCAGCGGCTCGTCATCCACGCCCAGGGGCAGGTCGGGTCGAACCAGAACTCCACAGCAGTCCGGGTCGCATGAGGGTTCTCCACAGTCGTGTCAGTCACGGATCGCAGCGTACGCCCGCTCGCTAGGCTGGTCACGAGCCGTCCCGCCGACGCACGACGCCGAGCGGGACCCACCGACACGCGGACATCGATCGTCCGCGTCCGCAGCGAAGATGGAGCGTCCGTGCCCGGAGAGAACCTCACCAGAACCGAAGCCCAGGAACGTGCCGGCATCGTCAGCGTCCAGACGTACGACGTCGAACTCGACCTGACCCGCGGTGCCGACAGCTTCGGCAGCACCACCCGCGTGCGCTTCACCGCGACGCCCGGCGCCAGCACGTTCATCGACGCCATCACGAAGACCGTGCACTCGGTCACCCTGAACGGCACGGCGCTCGACGTCGATGCCGTGAACGACGGCGTCCGCATCCAGCTCGCCGACCTGCAGGAGCAGAACGAGCTCGTCGTGGTCGCCGACGCGCTGTACACGAACACCGGCGAAGGCCTGCACCGCTTCGTGGACCCCGTCGACGACGAGGTCTACCTCTACTCACAGTTCGAGGTCCCGGACAGCCGCCGCATGTTCGCGGTGTTCGAGCAGCCCGACCTCAAGGCCGAGTTCCGCTTCACCGTGACCGCACCGGCGCGCTGGCAGGTCGTCTCGAACGCCCCCACGCCCGAGCCGCACGTCGACGGCGACCACGCCACGTGGACGTTCCCGCCGACCGCGAAGATCTCCAGCTACATCACCGCGCTCGTCGCCGGCCCGTACGAGGTCGTCCGCAGCGAGCTCACCAGCCGTGACGGCCGCACCATCCCGCTCGGGGTGTTCGCCAGGAAGTCCCTGGCCGAGTACCTCGACCCGGAGTACGTCTTCGAAATCACCCGCAAGGGCTTCGCGTACTTCGAGGAGAAGTTCGACGTCGCGTACCCGTTCGAGAAGTACGACCAGCTCTTCGTGCCGGAGTTCAACGCGGGCGCCATGGAGAACGCGGGCGCGGTGACCTTCACCGAGACCTACGTGTTCCGCTCGAAGGTCACGGACGCCATCAAGGAGCGCCGGGTCGTCACGATCCTGCACGAACTCGCGCACATGTGGTTCGGCGACCTCGTCACCATGAAGTGGTGGAACGACCTGTGGCTCAACGAGTCCTTCGCCGAGTGGGCGTCGACGATCGCCACGGCCGAGGCCACCGAGTGGACCGAGGCCTGGACGACGTTCCAGGCGATGGAGAAGTCCTGGGCCTACCGGCAGGACCAGCTCCCCTCGACGCACCCGATCGTCGCGACGATCAACGACCTCGAAGACGTGCAGGTCAACTTCGACGGCATCACCTACGCGAAGGGCGGCTCGGTCCTCAAGCAGCTCGTCGCGTGGGTCGGCATCGACGCGTTCTTCGCGGGCGTCTCGGCGTACTTCAAGAAGCACCACCACTCCAACACGGAGCTGGCCGACCTGCTCGTCGAGCTCGAGTCCACCAGCGGCCGTGACCTGTCCGAGTGGTCGAAGCTCTGGCTCGAGACCGCCGGCGTGAACACCCTGCGCCCGGAGATCGAGACCGACGCCGACGGTGTCATCACGTCCTTCGCCGTGCTGCAGGAAGCCCCGGCCGACCACCCGACGCTGCGCCCGCACCGCCTGGCCATCGGCGTGTACTCGTTCACGAACGACGCCTCGGCCCCGTTCGGCGCCGACACCGCGTCCTCCGGCGGCAAGCTCGAGCGGGCACACCGCGTCGAGATCGACGTCGACGGTCCCCGCACCGACGTGCCCGAGCTCGTCGGCGTGCACCGCGGCGACCTCGTGCTGCTCAACGACGACGACCTGGCCTACGCCAAGATCCGCCTCGACGAGCAGTCCCGCCGCACCGCGATCGAGCACCTCGCCGCGATCGCGAACCCGCTCGCCCGCTCGATCGTCTGGGGCGCCGTCTGGGACGCCACGCGCGACGCCGAGTCCCCCGCCAGCGACTACGTGTCCCTGGCACTCGGCAACATCGCGACCGAGACCGAGTCCACGACGATCCGGACCACGCTGTCGCAGCTCCTGCTGACCGCGCGGAACTACGTCGCACCGGCGAAGTCCGACAGCACCGTCCGCACCGTCGGCGACACCCTCTGGCAGCTCGCGTCGTCGGCCGAGTCCGGCTCCGACGCGCAGTTCCAGTTCGTGAAGTTCTTCGCGCAGATCCCGTCGACGCCGGAGCACGTGGCGACGCTGCAGGGCCTGCGCGACGGTTCGGTGACGTTGCAGGGGCTCGAGGTCGACACCGACCTCCGCTGGGAGCTGCTGGAGGGCCTCGTCCTCGCCGGCGCCGCGGGCAACGACGAGATCGACACCGAGCTCGCCGCCGACCGCACGGCCTCCGGCGAGCAGGCCGCCGCGCGTGCCCGGGCGACGATCCCGACCGCCGAGGGCAAGCTGGCGGCGTTCTCGTCCCTCGTGGACAGCGACGACGCACCGAACGCGATCGTCCGCCAGACCACGATCGGGTTCCAGCACGTGAACTCCCCGGTCGTGCTCGAGGGCCTCGTGTCGCGGTACTTCGACGTGATCACCCGCATCTGGGACGAGCGCAGCTACCACATCGCCGACACCGTCGTCACGGGGCTCTACCCCGCACCGCTGGCGTCGACGGAGCTGCGTGACGCGGCCGTGGCGTGGCTCGAGGCACACCCGGAGACGCCGGCCCTGCGCCGCATCGTCACCGAGAACCTCGCGGGCACCGAGCGGGCCCTCCGCGTCCAGGCGGCGGACGTCTGAGCCTGATGTGACCGGCGGCGAGGCCTCGGCGTTCCTCCAGGGACGCCGAGGCCTCGCCGCTTAGCATCGACCGGATCATGCTCTTGGCTGCAGACTCCCCCGACGTCTCGAAGTGGGCGTCGAACACGTTCACCCAGTTCGTCGACACCTGGCACGTCCCGATCACCATCGTCATCGTCCTGCTCGCGGCGGTGATCCTCCGACTCATCCTGCGCCGGACCATCAAGCAGGTCGTCGACCGCATCGTCAACGGCGTCAAGAAGCGGCAGGGCGCGGCGGACACGCAGGCGCTCGTCGCCTCGCCGTTGCAGACCGCCCGGGTCGTCCAGCGCACCCGCACCCTCGGCAGCGTGCTCGAGAACCTGGCGACGGTCGTCGTCGCGGTCATCGCGTTCGCCATCGTCATCTCGACGGTGTTCCCCACCGCCGCCGTCGGCATCGTCGGTGGCGCCTCGGTCGTCGCCGCCGGCCTGGCGGTCGGTGCGCAGAGCATCGTCCGCGACATCCTGTCCGGCATCTTCATGATCCTCGAGGACCAGGCCGGCGTCGGCGACGTCGTCGACACCGGGCAGGCCACCGGCATCGTCGAGAACGTCGGGCTCCGTGTCATGCAGATCCGCGACGTCAACGGGATCCTCTGGTTCGTGCCGAACGGCCAGATCCTCCGTGTCGGCAACCTCTCCCAGGGCTGGTCGCGCGTCCTGGTCGACATCACCGTCCCCTACGACACCGACATCGACGCCGTGCAGGACGCCCTGCTCCACGCAGCCGTCGCCATGTCGCAAGAGCCCCGGTGGCGCCAGCGGATCGTCGAGAAGCCCGAGATCTGGGGGCTGCAGTCGATCACCGACACCGGCATGGTGTTCCGTCTCGTCGTGAAGACCCGCGCCTCCGAACTCGACGTCGTCGGCCGTGAACTCCGGATCCGGCTGAAGCACAGCGTCGACGAACTCGGCGTGACCCTCCCCGCGATGTCGATGATCATGCCCGCCGGGTGGGAGAACGCCACGTCGGTGAACGGCCTGCGCCCGGTGCGGACCGCCCCCGTTCCAGCGCCGACCAGGTCACGCAGCGCCCGGCGGAACGTCTTCGGGCGCCCAATCCGCACCGGGGACGAACCCAGCACCGACCACGAGGACTCGCCATGACCGGACCGTCACTGCCCATCGGCCCGCCGGCCGGTGAGCCCGGGACCGGTGGGTCTGGCCTCGGCGGCGTTGCCGGTGGCGCGGGCGCTGGCGGTGTGCCCGCGCAGCCCGTCACGCTCCGCGTCGGCCTCGGTGGCGCGGCGGCCAGCGGCTCGCTCTTCGACCGCATCGGCGGCGCCCCGACCTTCGACCGCCTGGTGCGCCGCTTCTACGAGGGCGTGCAGCAGGACGAGGTCATCTGGCCGATGTACCCGGCCGAGGACCTCGACGGCGCGATCTGGCGCCTGTCGCAGTTCCTGCAGCAGTACTGGGGCGGACCGTCGACGTACAGCGAGCAGCGCGGGCATCCCCGGTTGCGGATGCGGCACAACCCGTTCCACATCACGCCCGAGGCTCGCGAGCACTGGCTACAGCACATGCACGACGCGGTCGAGTCGCTCGGCCTCGCCCCGCTCGACGAGGCTGAGCTCTGGGGCTACCTGGACCGTGCAGCCCACGCGATGACGAACTCGTTCGACTGACCTCGCCGCTGGCCTGGCTCGTCGGCGTGGTGCGTCGGCGTGATCCGTCCGTCTGGCTGTCGGCCTGACGAGTCGCCCACGATCGGGCGGTCCACGATCAGGCCGCTCGCCGATCGGGCGGGTCCTGACGTTCCGTGAGACGGACGGGAGGCCCATGGCGGATCTGCCACGGGCCTCCAGTCCGTCTCCTCGTCAGTTCCACGCTGGGCGCGGTGACCGGGTCTCGTCGGGTCAGTCGGCGCGGTAGCCGTTCCGGAGTTCCTCGACGAGGGGCGGCCGGGACGGCTGCCAACCGAAGCTGCGGGCGTACGCGCCGGTCGCCGCCTGGTCGAGCAGCAGGGCGTCCGCGAAGTCGGTGCCCAGTCGTGCGCGCGACTCGTCGGCGGACTCGGAGACCACGGACACAGCGGAGCCGGTGTGTCCGTCACTGCCGGGCTGTCCCTCAACACGGGCCTGTCCCTCGACGCCGGCCTGGGCGAGTTCACGGACCGTGGGGTTGTGACCGGACGCCGCGACGAGGTACCCGTCCTGGTCGGCGCGCTCGACGGCGAGGACGTAGAGCTCGGCCAGGTCGTCCACGTGCACCGTCGTCCAGCGCTGCGTGCCGTCACCCACCAGACGGACCGGGGTCGGGGCGTCGCTCGCCGGGACGAACATCGTCGGGATGCCGGCGCCGTTGCCGTACACGATGCCCGGCGCGACGACGGTCGTTCGCACGGCGCTCGTCCGGACGCGAGCCTCGTTCGCTGCCCGCCACGCGGTGAGGGCCGGCGGCGCCACGGGCGACGCCTCGGTGATGGCGCCGGACGCCCCGAAGGTGAAGATGCCGCCGGTGTGGACGAACGGCTTCGCAGTGCCCTCGAGTGCCGTCAGGACGGTCGCGATGAAGTCGGGGTCGACGTCCTCGGCCGAGGCGGTGTGCACGACGGCGTCGGCCTGCTCCGCCAGCCGGGCGACGAGCGCGAGGTCGGTGAGGTCTCCGACGACCGCGGTGGCGCCGGCTTCCTCGGCTCGGGCGGCCTTCTCGTCCGAGCGGAGGACGGCCGTGACGGTGTGGTCATGGGCGATGAGTGCGCGGAGGACGGCGGAGCCGATGTACCCGGACGCACCGGTGAGGAATACGTGCATGCCCCGCAGCCAACCACCGTCATCTGCCGGCGCGCTGGTTGCTCCGGCGACGACGAGGGTCTAGGAGCTCAGGGTCCAGGCGCGACGCTTCACGAGCACGTGCCCGCGGGAGGTGGTGAGGCGACTCCACGGACCGGTCTCGAACAGCCGCACCGGCTCCGTGCCGAGGAACCCGAGGCTCTCCGCAGCGAACCCCGCGCCGGCGGGCAGGTGTTCGACACCGTCGATCGGCCGACCCCACACCTCGGAGCGGACACGCCGGACGATGGACTCGCCGGAACTCGCCGGTACCGCGGCCGCGACCTCGTCGATGCCCTGCCGCGCTGCACGGTGCAGGAGTTCCGCGGACACGTCGGGCAGCGGCGCCCATCCCCCGCGGGGCGGCGAGATCGCTGCCCAGGTGACGGTGTGGACCTCGAGGGGCAGCTCGACCTCGATCGGCGTGGCCCGCGTCGGGTCGGCACTGTCGACGTCCGCGGCGTCCTGCGCCTCGGCGAGCAGACGCAGGCGTTCCTGGAACGAGCGCAGCGGTACGACGACGTCGATGTGCTCCGGCTGGGTCAGCGCGAACGTCCGGAGCCCGAGCACGGTCGGCAGCTCGTCGAGCAGTCCGAGCGGGTACAGGATCGCCGTGTAGACGGCCAGGACGCCGGAGTCGGCGATCAGACGGACCGACCCGTCCTCGATCCGAGCGGCTCGCCCGAGGTAGGTGCGGAGATCGCCGAGCGACGCGGCGTCAGGGAGGGTGAACGAGCTGCTCATGTCGCGTCTGATCCTAGCCGGGGGCGGTTCCGCGCTCGCTGTCCACGGCGTCCCCGTCCGCTCCCCCGACCTCGACGTCCGTGACGACGCCACCGGCCCGTTCGTAGACTGACGGCGTGAACCGCGAACCCGACTTCCTCTCCACGCTGCGACTCGAGGACACCGGGGCCAGCACCCGCGAGACGATCCTGACGGGGGCCAGCCACTGGTCCCCGGGCGGCCGCGTGTTCGGAGGGCAGGTCCTCGCGCAGTGCATCGTCGCCGCCCAGGCCACGATCGAGGGACGGAACATCCACTCCGTCCACGGGTACTTCCTCCGACCCGGCGCAATCGACGTCCCGATCACGTTCGGCGTCGAGCGGATCCACGACGGCCGGTCCTTCGCCACCCGCCGAGCGCAGGCGTACCAGAACGGCGTCCCGATCTTCTCGATGATCGCGTCCTTCCAGACGCCGGACGTCGGCGCCGAACACCAGGACCCGTTCCCCACGGACGTCCCGGACCCGGAGTCGCTGCCATCGGCTGCATCCGTGCTCGCGTCCATCGACCACCCGACCGCGCAGGCCTGGGCGGAACGGTCCATCGACATGCGGCACGTCGCGGGCTCGGTCTACGTCGACGTGCAGGGCGCGCGGGTCGCACACCAGGCGGTGTGGTTCCGCGTCGAACGCGACCTGCCGGACGCCCCAGCCCTGCACCGCGCAGTCCTCGCCTACGCGAGCGACCTGTCGCTCCTCGAGCCGATCATGCGTCGGCACGGGATGGCCTGGGGCACCCCGGGCGTGAAGCTCGCGAGCCTCGACCACGCGATGTGGTGGCACCGCGATGGGCGGGCCGACGAGTGGGTGCTGTACGTGCAGGAGTCGCCGAGCGCACAGGGCGGCCGAGGCCTCGCGCTGGGCAGGATGTTCTCCCGCGACGGGCGGCTGCTGGCCACGGTCGCGCAGGAGGGCATGATGCGCGTCCCCGCGGACGACTGACCCGAACCGGCTCTGGCCCGAGCCGGCTACTGACCGAGGCCGGTGACTGGCCGAAGTCGGTGACTGGCCGAAGTCGGGCGGACGGCGGCCGATGCGGCCCGGCCGCCAGACCGATCAGGGCCGGGCCGGACGAATCACCGGTCAGGGCCGCGAGAACGACACCGGGGGCTCGACGTACTGCTGGCAGGCGGCACGCTCGACGTCGGTGAGGCGCCGCGGCCGGTTGGTCTCCGCATCCACCAGGACGAGCGTCGTGGTGGCGCGCGTGTAGAGCTGAGCCGGCTCGTGGCCGACCGGCGACCAGACCTCGTACGAGATGTCGAGGCTGGCGCCACCGATCCGCCCGATCCACAGCTGGATGTCGAGCGGTCGACGGAAGTACGGCGTCGAGGCGAGGTACTCGAGGCGCTGGGCCGCGATCACCGTCATGGTCCCCGATCCGGGTCGACCGTCGATCACCGGCTCCGGCGCGGACCCCGACTCGTCGACCTCGTCGGGGTCCGGCGCCCAGAACGCCAGCACGCGTGCTTCTTCGAGCAGCCGGAGCATCGCCGAGTTGTTGACGTGCCCGTAGGCGTCGATGTCACTCCAGCGGATGCGGATCGGAGCGTGCAGGCGTGCCACCGGGACTAGTCCCGGGTGAGCTTGCGGTACGTCGCGCGGCCGGGCTTCGCAGCATCGGCCCCGAGGCGCTCGATCTTGTTCTCTTCGTAGGCCTCGAAGTTGCCCTCGAACCAGTACCAGTTCGGCGTGCCGTCCTCGTTCAGGCCTTCCCAGGCGAGGATGTGCGTCGCGATGCGGTCGAGGAACCACCGGTCGTGGGTGATGACCACGGCGCAACCGGGGTACTCGAGCAGTGCGTTCTCGAGGCTGCCCAGCGTCTCGACGTCCAGGTCGTTCGTCGGTTCGTCGAGCAGCAGCAGGTTGCCGCCCTGCTTGAGCGTCAGCGCCAGGTTCAGGCGGTTGCGCTCACCACCGGAGAGGATGCCGGCGCGCTTCTGCTGGTCCGGCCCCTTGAAGCCGAACTGCGAGACGTACGCACGGGACGGGATCTCGGTCTTGCCGACCTGGATGTAGTCGAGTCCGTCGGACACGACCTCCCACAGGTTCTTGTTCGGGTCGATGCCGCCACGGCTCTGGTCGACGTACGAGATGTCGACCGTGTCGCCGATCTTCAGCGTGCCGCCGTCGAGGGGCTCGAGGCCGACGATCGTCTTGAAGAGGGTGGTCTTGCCGACGCCGTTCGGGCCGATCACGCCGACGATGCCGTTGCGCGGGAGCGTGAACGACAGGTCGCCGATGATGACGCGCTCACCGAACTGCTTGTGCAACTTCTCGGCGTCGATGACCTGCGAGCCCAGACGCGGGCCGACGGGGATGACGATCTCCTCGAAGTCGAGCTTGCGGGTGCGCTCGGCTTCGGTGAGCATCTCCTCGTAACGAGCCAGACGGGCCTTGGACTTGGCCTGACGGCCCTTCGTGTTGCTGCGCACCCAGTCGAGCTCGGAGGTCAGACGCTTGGCGAGCTTCGCGTCCTTCTTGCCCTGGACCTCGAGACGAGCGCGCTTCTTCTCGAGGTAGGTCGAGTAGTTGCCCTCGTACGGGTAGAGACGACCACGGTCGACCTCGGCGATCCACTGGGCGACGTGGTCCAGGAAGTACCGGTCGTGGGTCACGGCGAGGACGGCACCGTGGTACTGCTGCAGGTGCTGCTCGAGCCACTGCACGCTCTCGGCGTCCAGGTGGTTGGTGGGCTCGTCGAGCAGCAGCAGGTCGGGCTTCTGCAGCAGGAGCTTGCAGAGTGCGACGCGGCGCTTCTCACCACCGGACAGGTGCGTGACGAGCTCGTCGCTCGGCGGGCACTGGAGCGCGGCCATGGCCTGCTCGAGCTGCGAGTCGAGGTCCCACGCGTCGGCCGCGTCGATCTCTTCCTGCAGGGTGCCCATCTCGGCGAGCAGCGCGTCGAAGTCGGCGTCCGGCTCGGCCATCAGCGCGGAGATCTCGTTGAAGCGTGCGAGCTTCCCGTGGATCTCGCCGACGCCTTCCTGGACGTTCTCGAGGACCGTCTTCGTCTCGTCGAGCTCGGGCTCCTGCATGAGGATGCCGACGGTGAAGCCCGGGGTCAGCTTCGCCTCGCCGTTCGAGGGCTGGTCGAGCCCCGCCATGATCTTCAGGATCGTCGACTTGCCGGCACCGTTCGGCCCGACGACGCCGATCTTGGCGCCGGGCAGGAACGACATCGTGACGTCGTCGAGGATCAGCTTGTCACCGACCGCCTTGCGGGCGCGGACCATCTGGTAGATGTACTCAGCCATATCGCTCCAAGTGTAGTGACGACACCGGGTCCCCGTGGGCGCGGTGTCGAGATCAGGCCGCGTCGAGCCCCATCGGGTGCTCCGGCGGCTCGTCGGCATCGGGGTGCAGCAGTGCGGCGACGGTGTCGTCGGTGCCCTGGTGGTCGTCGGGGTGGGTGTCGTCCGGTGCTGCGTCCACCGGCGGATGCGCGGCGTCCGGGGTGTCGTCGTGGACCTCGCCGGTCTCGTGGTCGACCCGCGGCGACGTCCCGGGAGCAGCGGTCGCCTCGGTCACGTGCCGCGGGAGCCGCATCCAGTTGCTGATCCCCCACGCCAGGTCGTGGCCGATGCCCTCGGCGTCGATCTCGACGCTCGTCCCACCGCGGCCGTCACGCTCCCAGTTCCGGATGCGGAGGCGCCCGGTGACGACCACCCGGTCCCCCTTACTCAGGGACCGGTTGACGTTGGCGGCGAGGGACCGGAAGGCGGTGACGGTGTACCAGTTGGTCGGACCGTTGCCCCAGGTCGACGTCTGGCGGTCCCAGCGGCGGGACGGCGAGGCGAGCCGGAGACTCGTGATGGCGATGCCCGTCTCGGTGACGAGGTGGCGGGGCTCGGTGGCGACGATGCCGCAGACCGTGATCGTGTCGTTCATGCGTCGATCGTCGGCCAGCGCAGACGCCCGCGGGCCGTCGTCGACGACGATGTGGAGAAGAGGCCCCGATCACGCTCCCTGTGCAGGAAGGTGATCGGGGCCTCCAGTCCGGATCAGTGCGCGCGGAACTCGGGCCGGTCCGCGAGCGGACCCATCGCCTTGTGCACCGCGCCCTTGGCGGACTGGAGCGACGGGTAGGTCCCGCCCGGGCCACGTCGCCCGTACAGCTCCACACGGAACCCGTCGGCATCGTGGTGGATGGTGCCCACCGCGCCTGCCGGTCCGACGGCGACCCAGGTCCCCGTCGTCGCGTCCGCGTTCTGCATGGTGTCGTTCGTCATCGTGTCGTTCGTCATCGTGCGACCACCTCCTCGTGGCCCCGACGCCCCGTCGTGTCAGGACGCCAGGATGTACCGACTGTATGCCTTGCGCACCTTGTTGACCTTGGGGAGTGCGACCGCCAGGCAGTAGCCCTGCCCCGGGTTCTTCGCGAAGAAGTCCTGGTGGTGCTCCTCGGCACGGTGGAACTCGCCGAGCTGTTCGAGCGTGGTCACGATCGTGCCGTCCCAGATGTCGGACGCACGCGCGATCGCCTGCTCGAACAGTGCGCGCTGCTCATCGTCCGCCGGGAACATCGCGGAGCGGTACTGGGTGCCGACGTCAGCGCCCTGGCGGTTCAGCTGACGGGGGTCGTGGAGGGTGAAGAACACGTCGAGGACGACCTGCGCCGGCAGGACGGACTCGTCGAACGTGACGGCGACGGCCTCGGCGTGGCCGGTCGTCCCGGTGCACACCTGCTCGTAGGTCGGGTGCGGGTCGCGCCCGCCGACGTAGCCGGACACGACGTCCTGCACGCCCTGCAGCGTGCGGTACACCGCGTCGAGGCACCAGAAACACCCACCTGCGAGCACGAACGTGGTCATGGTCAGGACCTGCCTTCCGGGGCTCGGGAGAGCCGTTGCGAGAACTGTCCTCCACAACGCCGGGAGGCGCGTGCGTGTTCCCCAGGTCGGGCTGCGGCCCGACGACATGTCGGTGGTCGAACGTACCTTCGAGACACACCCCACGACCAGGAGGCCCCATGCAGACGACGACGGACGCCCGGCTCAGCATCCACTCGCCTCGACCGGTGGCCCGGTCCCGCGGGGACCTCCGCATCCTCGACGTGCGCGACGACCTGAGCCGCGTCACGCGGGCCAACGGCGAGATCGTCGGGTACGTGGACCGGGTCGACGTGGCCGGTGGCATCGCGTACCGAGCCCGTCGGTACGTCGCTGCCGAACGCCGCTTCGTCGAGCTCCCCGACGTCTGGGACGCCGACGACGCGGTCGACACCCTCCGCTGGTGATGATGTTCCACATCGGAATCAGATGCGATGGATGTGCGGTTCCTCCGCCTGTCATCCCCAGACCCTGACCGATCCCGACGTATGGTGCGCGCATGCAGTGGTGGAACGACCTGAACGACTGGACCTCGTCCGATGCGGGCTGGCGCGTGTTGTCGGGGGCGATCATCCCCTTCGTCGCGATCGTCGTCGCGGGCATCGTCGCAGCCCTGATCGGCCGCGCGGCGACGAAGCGCGTCGTCGCGCTCCAGGAGCGCGAGGCGAAGAACGCCGCCGTCGCCGGACTCGTGTCCGCCGCGCGGAAGGCCGCGAACTGGGGCTCCCTCGGGCACGACGAACGCTCGTACGCCGACCACCTCGCCGAGGACGCGGACATCCGCCTCCGCCTGCTGCCCGTCGCCGGTGCACCGATCGCGGCGAACTGGGCACAGCACGAGATCGCGGACATCAAGAAGAACTCCTCGACCTTCAGCTTCCAGGCGGAGCAGTCTCTGAGCGAGTTCCGTGACCGCATCCTCGAGTGGCAGGCTCGGCCGGCTCGGGCACGCAAGCTCTTCAAGAGCGATCTCGAGCGCTGGAAGTTCGACTCCCCGGACCCCGACGCCGAGCTCATCAAGCGCCAGCAGGACTGGAACGCGGACAAGGTCGACTCGTCCCGCAGCCCCGAACCGGCGCCCACCCCGACCACGACGTCGCTCCGCCCTGCGCAGCCGACGGTCGCGCCCACCGTGGACACCAGCGCTCGGGCCACTCCGGCCGCCGGAGCCGGTTCCGCGGCCGCCGCTCCCACGCAGGCGTACCCGGACACGAACGCCGCACCGGCCGGACGTCCCGCCGGTCCCTCGTACGGCTCGGACGCCACCGTGCCGATCTCGGACAACGCGACGCGGCCGTACTCCGACGGTGAGACCACCCCGATCCGACCGGCGCTCGGCTCCCCCGCGTTCGGATCGCCGAACCGCGGTTGGTCCGCCTCCCGCAGCTCCGGTGCCGACACGACCGACGCGGACAACGCCGATGCGGTGGACGACGTCCCGGTCGGCTCGGGTCGCCCCAGCTCTGCTGACCGCGCGCCGATCGTCCGCGACGAGCGGAACGGTCGGAACGACCTCCCGGCGTCCTGGACAGCGCGCGGCGCCTCCCGCGACGACGACAGCCGCGACGCTCGCGGCAACGACCGTGGCGACGCTCGCGGCAACGACCGTGGCGACTCTCGCGTCGACGTCGATGCTGCCGGCGGCACCAACACGATGTCGATCCCGACCCGGATCGCCGACGCCCCCGCCGAACCCGCCGATGCGAACGAGACGTCCGAGTCCCCGTACTCGAACCCGGTCAGCGCGAGCGAGCTCCGCCGCCGGTCCGACGACGACGAGTGAGCTGACACCAGCAACACCACGAAGGCCGCCACCCATCGCCGGGTGGCGGCCTTCGTCGTCGGTGCCCCCGGCAGGAATCGAACCCGCGGCACGGTGGGTAGAAACCACCTGCTCTATCCACTGAGCTACGGGGGCGGACGCCGACGATCTTATTCGTTGTGCAGGCAGAGCCGCCCGACGAACCGCTCGATCTCCCGCTGCGACCGAAGGTGGACGACGCGGAGGTGCGGGGTGCCGGCAGCCAGTACGGGTACCCGCTGCCGCATCTCGTTCCGCTTCGCGATACCCCAGCGCAGGATGTGTTCGCTGCGGGTGAAGAACGTCCACAGCGGCGGTTCGACGTTGCCGTTCCACAAGACCGTGCGGTGCAGGCGCCGTCGGATCGTCCGTCGCAGGAGACGGACGAACGCGACGGGCTTCGGCAGGTCGAGCCAGACGAGGGTGTCCGCGCGCTCGACCAAGAGCTGCCGCACCTGTCGGTACTGCCACTCGGAGACCCAGGTCGGAGCCGAGGTCATCTCGTCCACCCGAGCCTCGAAGTCCGGTAGCGCCGTCCACCCGGGCCCGTGGTACATGCCGTCGAGTTCCGTGTGGGGAGCGCCGATCGCCCGCGCGATGCGCTGCGCCGTCGTCGTCTTGCCGACGCCGGCAGTCCCCGCGACGAGGACCCGTCGAGGCGGAGGATCGAGGACGTCGTCGGCGCCGAGCATCCCCCGACCCTAGGACAGGTGCGCTCGCCCGTACCAGCCCGCCCGGCGTGAGCGGGCGGAACACCAGGGCCGGGCGCCACCGCACCCGGGTACTCCGCCCGCTCACGCACCACGCGCCTCCCGGCCCCACCGCACCCGGGTACTCCGCCCACTCACGCACCACGCACCTCCCGGCCAGCCGCGCGGCCAGCCTCCCGCGTCCCCTTCCGGAACGGTTCGCCGCCCGTCTCCCTGCCGTTCCTCTCAGCGTCACCGCCGCTCCCTACGTTTCCCCCATGAGCCCCGAGCCCCGTGTCATCGCGGTGATCCCAGCACGAGCGGGCTCGAAGGGGATCCCGGGCAAGAACCTCCGCCAGGTCGCCGGCCGTTCGCTCATCGCGCGCGCGGTCGCGGCAGCCCTCGCCGCCGAGACGGTGGACGAGGTCGTCGTCAGCACGGACGGCGACGCGATCGCTGCGGAGGCCGTCGCGGCCGGGGCACGGGTCGTCCGGCGTCCGGCAGACCTCGCGGGTGACGAGGCCTCGTCGGAGTCCGCGCTCCTGCACGCACTCGACACGGTCGCGCCTCAGGCGCCGGAGGCAGGCGAGCATCCCGCTCCGGAGGTCCTCCTCTTCCTGCAGGCGACGTCACCGTTCATCGACCCCGCCGACCTCGACCGGGCCGTCGGGCGTGTCCTCGAGGGTGCGGCCGACTCCGTGCTCGCCGCTGCACCCTCGCACGCCTTCCTCTGGCGCCTCGCCGAGGACGGCTCAGCCGTCGCGGTCAACCACGACGCCGCCACGCGCCCGCGCCGCCAGGACCGGGCACCGGAGTACCGCGAGACCGGCGCCTTCTACGCGGTCCGCGTCGCCGCCTTCCGGGAGG
>NZ_JASDDD010000052.1:0-22533 GCF_030407555.1 Curtobacterium sp. APC 4022 | reverse complement strand
GGGGGGGGGAGGTCAGGCGAGGCGCGGGTCGGCGGCGGTCTGCAGGAGGTCCGCGACGGTGTTCACGACGACGTAGACCGCGCCGAGCACGAGGGTCACCGCGGCGATCGCCGGGTAGTCCGACGTCGGGATGCTGTTCGCCAGGTAACTGCCCATGCCGGGCCAGCTGAAGACCTGCTCGACGACGACGTCGCCGGCGAACATGAACCCGAGCTGCAGGCCGGACATCGCCAGGGCCGGGCCGACGGCGTTCCGGACGACGTGGCGCGCCAGGATCGTCTCCTCGCCCAGCCCCTTCGACCGGGCGGTGCGGACGTGGTCGGCGACCAGGGTGGTCTCGAGCCCGGAGCGCAGGATCCGCCCGATGGCCAGGGCCGGCGCGATCGCCAGCACGGTGGCGGGCAGGACCAGGTGCGACAGCTCGGACCCGAGCCCGCCGTCGCCCTGCCCGGAGGCCGGCAGCCACCCGAGCTGCGCGTAGAACAGGATGATGCCGCCGAGGGCGAGCAGGAACGGCGGCGCGGTCGCCCCGACGAGCAGCACACCGCGGTACACGCCGGAGAACGGCCAGCGCAGGGCCCCCGACGCGGCGAACAGCCCGGCGAGCACGAGGGCGATCGCGAACGCCGCCAGCACGAGCTGCACGGTGGCGGGCACCGCGGACGCCAGGTCGGTGGCGACCGGGCGGTGCGTCCGGAACGAGGTGCCGAAGTCACCGTGCAGGGCGCCCCCGATGAACCGCAGGAACTGCACGGGCAGCGGGTCGTCGAGCCCGAGCCGCTGCCGTTCGGCGTCGACCGCGGACCGGGAGGCGTTGGCACCGAGCGCTGCACGGGCCGGGTCACCGGGTGAGACCTGCTGGAGCAGGAACACCACGACGCTGAGGACGAGCAGCACGACGACGAGCGAGCCGATGCGGCGGAGGGCGTACGTGACCACGGCGCTACCTCCGGGCGATCAGGGTGCGGACGCCGTCGCCGGCGAGGTTGGACACGAGGCTCAGGAGGAGCACGGCGGCACCCGGCACGACCGGGACCCACCAGGCGCTGAGCAGTAGTTGCGTGTTGGCGGCCGTGTCCGCGCCGAGCTCCGCCGCGGGTGCTGGCTGCCCGAGGCCCAGGAACGACAGCCCGGCGAGCAGCAGCACGACGTTGCCGATGTCCAGGCTCGCCGTCACGATCGCGGTCGGGACCGCGCCGGGCAACACGTGCCGCAGGACGAGCCGGGCACGACCGACACCGGCGAGCCGGGCGGCCTCGACGTGCGGGCGGGTGACGGTCGCGCGGACCTCGGACCGGATGATCCGGGCGTAGTACGGCCACCAGACGACCGAGATGCCGACGAGGGTGTTCGTCAGGCCCGGGCCGAGGGCCGCGACGATCGCGATCGCCACGAGGGTCGACGGCAGTGCGAGGAACAGGTCGGTGACCCGCATGAGCACGCTGTCCACCCAGCCGCCGGCGACACCCGCGGTGGCGCCGACGACCCCGCCGACGACGAGTCCGACGGCCACCACGGCGAGCGCCGACAGCCACGACGTCTGCAGGCCGAAGAGCGTGCGGGAGAGCACGTCCCGCCCGATCGAGTCGGTGCCGAACAGGTGCCCCGGGGTGCCGATCGGCAGCTGGGCCATCGCGACGGGCTGGATGGGGTCGTCGGGTGCGATCAGCCGGGCGACGAGCGCCAGGACGGTGAGCGCGACGAGGAGCCCGACGAGCACCTGGGCCGTGCGACGACCGGCGTGCACGCCCGAGGTCGGCCGGAGCGTCCAGCGCGGGGCGACGACGGCGGCGCTCATGCGGGCACCGCGATCTCCGGCACGGACGCCACGAGCGTCCGGGTGTACTGCTCCTGCGGGTCGTGGATCACCGCGTCGGCGGGTCCGGTCTCGATGACCCGGCCGCGTTCGACGACGGCGATGTGGTCGCCCATCAGCCGGGCGACCGCCAGGTCGTGGGTGACGAACAGGACGGTCATGGCGAGCTCCCGACGCATGTCACGGATGGTGTTGAGGGTCACGGCGGCCAGCGAGGCGTCGAGGGCGCTCGTCGGTTCGTCGCAGAGCAGGACCGCGGGCCGGACGATGGTCGCGCGGGCGAGGGCCACCCGCTGCCGCTGGCCGCCGGACAGGTCGGCGGGGCGCAGGCGGGCGACGGTGGCGGGCAGGCCGATCGCGTCGAGCGCCTCGGCGACGCGTCGGTCGGTCTCGGTGCGGCCGAGGCGGGCGGGGACGAGTCGTTCGCGGAGGGTCTCGCCGACCGTCATCCACGGGGTGAGCGAGGACCCCGCGTCCTGGAAGACCATCTGCGCGCCGCCCTCGGCGACGGTGATGCGTCCGGACCGGGCCGGGACGAGTCCGGCGACGGCGCGGAGGACGGTGGACTTGCCCGATCCGCTCTCGCCGACGATCGCGAGGGACCGGCCGGCCGGCACGCGGAAGCTGACGCCGCGGACGGCCTCCACGGTCCGTGCGCGGCGGCCGCGGCCGGTCGTGTAGGTGCAGACGAGGTCCTCGACGACGACCGCGTCCGCTGTGGAGGCGGGCGCAGTGGGCGTGTCCGCTGTCGGCCGGGAGGCCCGTCCCGCGTCGTCCGCGCCGGTCCCGTCGGGTGCGCTGGCCGCGTCGGGCCGAGCCCCGGTCGCACGGACCGTGTCGGCGTCCCGCCAGCACGCGGCGGCGTGGTCGGGCGCCGGGACGGAGGCGTCGAGGCCGGGCATCTCGGTGGCGCACCGGGCGACGGCGAGCGGGCACCGGGCGCGGTACGGGCAGCCCACCAGGCGCTCGGCCGGGTCGAGGGTGTCGGCCGGCAGTGCGGGGAGCCGGGCGTCCCGGTCGAGCGCGAGGGACAGCCGCGAGCGGAGCAGACCCGCCGTGTACGGGTGGGCCGGGGTGCCGAGGACCGCGGCCGTGGGTCCGACCTCGGCGAGGCGGCCGGCGTACATGACGGCGATCCGGTCGGCGATGCGCGAGGCGACACCGAGGTCGTGGGTGATGAGCAGGACGCTGCAGCCGTGGTCGTCGCGGAGTTCCTGCAGCAGGTCGAGCAACTGCGCCTGCACGGTGACGTCGAGGGCGGTCGTGGGTTCGTCCGCGACGATCAGGGCCGGGCGACCGGCCATCGCGATCGCGGCCATCACGCGCTGCCGGAGTCCGCCGGAGAGCTCGTGCGGGTAGACGCTGAACCGCAGGTCGGGGTCCGGGACACCCATGCTGTCGAGGAGCGCGACCGCACCGGCGCGGTCGGGGCCGGCCTCGGTGATCTGCCGACCGATCCGCATCGTCGGGTTGAGCGAGGTCATCGGGTCCTGGAACACGGCGCCGAGCGAGGACCGTCGCGCTGCCCGGCGTTCGGCGTCGGTGCCGCGCACCATGTCGGTGCCCTGCACGGTGACCTCGCCGGTGACCTCGGGTCGGGCGGCGTCCGGCAGCAGGCCGAGCAGGCTCATCGCGAGCATGCTCTTGCCGGAGCCGGACTCCCCCACCAGCCCGACGATCTCGCCCGGGGCGATGTCCAGGTCGATGCCGCGGAGCACCTCGGACCGTGCCCCGTCCCGCTCGAGCGAGACGTGCAGGTCGCGGATCGTCGCGGTCGTCATGCGGTCGGCTCCCTGGTCTGGGCGACGGATCCGGCTGCTGTCTCGGCTGCGGCGAGGTGCGCGGCGATCGCCCGGGGCTGGGTGAACCAGACACGGTCGGCGTGGGCCGTCATGTGCCGGAGCGCCCGGTCGAGGGCCCGCAGCCGGAACGGGGCGCCGGAGATGAAGGAGTGCACGACGACGCTCATCACGAGCGGCTGGTCGGCGGAGCGGTCGAGCAGCTCGTCGAACTCGTCGACCACCATGTCCGCGAACTCGGCGGCCGACGCGCCCCGACCGACGACGGTCGTGCTGTCGTTCACCTCGAGCGCGTACGGCAGGACGAGCAGGTCGCCGTTGCGGGTCGGGACGGTGACGGGCCGGTCGTCGAGCCGGAGGTCGAGCAGGTACCGGTACCCGCTGCCGGCCAGGCTGTCGAGCGTGGACGTGGTGTGGCTGAGCCAGGGGCTCGACCACCCGCCCGGTGCGGCGCCCTCCTCGGCGGTGATGCGGGCGGCGACCCCGGCGACGTACGCGGCCTCGCCGGCGGCGGACATGCCGACCAGGGAGTCCGAGTTCGACGTGCCGTGCCCGATGAACTCGGCGCCGACCTCCCGCGCGGCCCGGATCAGTTCGGGTGCGGTGTCGTAGACGGCGGTGTTGAGGAGCACGGTCGGCGGGATGCCGGCGCGGTCCAGTCGCTCGAGCAGCCGGAACGCCCCGACGCGGTTGCCGTAGTCGCGCCACGAGGTGTTGACGAGGTCGGGGGCGGCGACGTCGGGCACGATGTCCTCGGTCCGACCGACGCCGAACCGGTACTCCTCGAGCCCGACGGCGACGTAGACGGCCAGGCGCTTGCCGTCCGGCCAGGCCGGTCCGCCGGGCGCGGTGATCGGCCGGTAGGGCCAGAGGTCGTGCCCCGGAGCGGTGGTCCGGAGCGTGTCGTCGGCGGTCATGCGGTCATCCCGTTCGTGGTGGTCCGGTGTGCGGGTGCGATGCCGCGGTCGGGCAGGCCGAGGTCGGTCGCGGCGGCGCGGCGGACGACGGCGGCGTAGGCGGGGCGGAGCCGGTCGGCGTCGGCCCAGGTGCGCTCGAGGGCCGGGCGACGGGCGGCGTGGAGTTCGCGGGCTTCGGCGAGCAGGGCGTCCTCGTCGACCGAGGTGACCCGGCCTCCCTCGGCGACGACCGTCCCGGCGACGACCGTCATCCGGACGCTGGTGCCGGACTCGCAGTACACGAGCTGGCCCCGCAGGTCGTTGAACGGGGTGAAGGCGGGCGCGTGCAGGTCGAGGAGCGCGAGGTCGGCCTCCGCCCCGACCGCGATCCGGCCCACCGTGCCGAGCGCGGTCCGGCCGTCACGGCGCATGGCCGCGGCCCCGCCGTCCCACAGTGCCTCGAGCACCTCGGCCGGTCGTGGCCAGCGGTCCGGGTCGTCGCCGGTGACGGTGTGGATGAGACCGGCCTGCTTGACGACGCCCCAGGTGTTCACGGTGTCGTCGCAGATCGCCTCGTCGACGCCGAGCGCCACCCGGATGCCGCGGTCCCGCATCGCGCGGAACGGCATCACGCCACTGCCGAGCCGCAGGTTCGACACCGGGTTGTGCGCGACGACCGCGTCCGCCGTGGCGATCAGGTCGAGGTCGTCGTCGTCGACCCAGACCGCGTGGATGACGTTCACCCGGTCGCTGAGCAGCCCCAGGTCCGCCGTGTAGCGGACCAGGCTCCGGCCGGCGAACCGCGGCTGGCCGCTCGACGGGTGCGAGAGGGCACGCTGCGTGCGGGTCTCGAGCATGTGGGCGAAGAGCGGCACGTCGTGGGTGCGGCTGAGGTCGTCGAGAGCGCCGAAGTACTCCGGTGAGACCCGCTGCGGGGCGGAGATCGAGACGGCCGCGGTGAGGCGACCGTCCGCCGCCCCGTGCCAGGTCCGGAACAGGTGGTCGTAGGCGTCGAGCAGGTCCGCGGCCGATGCGGGGGCGGGGGCGTGCAGCGCGCGGGTCGTCGCCTCGTCGATACCGAGGTCGTCGAGGAACGGCAGCTTCTCGACGTCGGGCAGCTCCGGCTGGTCGAGCGCCACAGAGGCCCGGATCCCGCTGTCCGCGTACGCCTGCATGACGGCGTCGATGACCTCGGGGTCGGGCGTCGGCATGAGGAACGCGTCGTCCTGCACGCTGGTCGTCCCGGTGCGGAGCATCTCGAGCGCGCCGAGCATCGTCCGGAGGTACGCCTCCCGCGGGGTCGGGGTCAGGGCAGGGTCCGACGGGGACTCGTAGAGCATGAAGGTCTCGAGCGGCCGGCTCGGGAACGCACCCTTGAGGTGGTTCGCCGGCGAGTGGAAGTGCGCGTTGACGAGCCCGGGCAGCACGATGTGGTGTCCGCGGCCGTCCACCACCCGGACGTCGGCGGGCGCGGCGGCCCGCGCGGTCGGACCCACCACGGCGATGGTCGTGCCGGTGACCAGAAGGTCCGTCGGACCGGTCATGCCGGAGGGTTCCTCGGGCGCCCACAGCAGGACGTCGGTGAACAGGACGCTCACCCCCACACCTCCCGGGTGGTGGCGGAACCGACGGGCTCGGCGAAGGTGCAGGCGCGGGACGTCGTGATGCCCTGCGCCAGCAGGCCCTCGACGGCGACGGTCGCCGCGGCGACACCGTCGATCACCGGCACCCCGAGCGAGGTGCGGAGCGCACCGACGAGATCGGTGAGGCCGGCACACCCGAGCACCACGGCCTCCGCACCGTCCGCGACCAGGGCGCTGCGGGCCTCCTCGGCGAACGCGGCGTAGGCCGGGCCGGCGCCGGACTCGATGTCGGCGACCGCGACGTCGACGGCCCGCACGGTGCAGCGGTGGCCGAGCCCGAGGGCGCGGACGACGCGGTCGGTCATCGCGATCGTCCGCGGCGGCATCGTGATCACGGTGAAGCGGTGGGCGACGAGCGCGGCGGCCTGCAGTGCGGCCTCCGTCATGCCGACGACGGGGCCGGCGGCGCGTTCGCGGGCGGCGTCGATGCCGGTGTCGCCGAAGCAGGCGATCACGTACCCGTCGACGCCGTCCGCCTCGCCGCGCTCGACCTGGGCGAGGACGCCGGCGGCGCCGAAGACCTCGTCGACGGCGGTCTCGACGGACGCGGGGGCGGTGGTCGAGCAGCTGGCGGTGACGGTGGTGTCGGGTCGGGCGACGGCGCGGGCCGTCGACGCGACGGCGTCCGTCATCGGCTGACTCGTGTTCGGGTTGACGATGCGCACCTCGGTCACCGGACCGCTCCCGTCGTCGCTGCTGTGACTGACGCTGGCGCCGGCGTCGTCGCCGCGCCCGCTCGCGCCGGTTCGGTGTCGGCGAGCAGCCCCGCCACCCCGTGTGCGCCGATCGCGACGCGCGCCGCGGCCGCACCGGCCCGCGCGGCCTCGACCGGGTCGGCCCCGCGGACGGTCGCGGCGGCGAAGGCCCCGCAGAACGCGTCCCCGGCTCCGGTGGAGTCGACGGGCTCGACGGCGTCGGTCGGGACGCGGGTCACGCCTCCCGCGGTCGCGACGAGGCAGCCGCGTTCGGCGGTCTTCACGACGACGACGTCGGGGCCGGCCTCGAGGAACCGCCGAGCCGCGGCCTCCAGGTCGGTCGTCCCGGCGAGCCGGACGGCCTCCACCTCGCTCGGCAGGAACACGTCACAGGTGGCGAGCAGGGCGAGCAGCTCGTCCTCGTGACCGAGCACGTAGTCCTCCTGCAGGTCGAGCAGGACGGTGGCGTCGGTCCGCTCACGGAGCCACGGCCCCAGCGCCAGCTGCGCGCCGAGCGACATCGCGGAGACCAAGACGCCGCTGGCGGTCAGGGCGTCGGCTCCGACGTCCGCCGGGTACACCGACATGGCGTCGAACGCCGCCTCGCCGTCGAGCAGGTCCCACGTGCGGCTGCCGTCGGGTGCGTAGGTCACGCGGTTCCGGACGGTGCGTCCGGTGCGCGGGCGGCTCGGCTCGACGCGGATGCCGCGGTCGACGACGGCCTGGAGGAGCGTGGCCGGCAGGTCCGTCCCCACCGGTGCGAGCATGCGGACGTCCGTCAGCTCGCGACGGGCGGCCAGGGCGGCGAAGAGCGCGTCGCCACCGAGTGCGGTCGTCGTCGCGCCACCGACCACGAGGTCGTCGATGGTCAGGTTCCCGATGCAGAGCAGCGAGTCAGCCATGCCGGGCCTCGGCGGTGGTGAACTGCGCCATCGCGAGCAGGTACCCGGTCAGCTGCGCGGGCAGGACGGTGAGCAGCGGGCTGAGTGCCTCGGCGATCGCCGGGACCACGACGACCTCGTCCGCGATCGCGTCGAAGGCGTCGACACCCTCGGTCGTGACGACGTACACCGCACCGCCGAACCGCTTCGCCTCGCTGGCGGTGTGCACGGCCCGCGGCACGGACGGCCCGGCCGGCGCGATGACCCAGATCGGTTCGCCGCGCTTCAGCGAGTTGTAGTGGTGGAACTCCTCGACCTGGATCGCCTCGGCGTGGTCGGGCGTGCACTCCTTGACCTTCGCGGCGCCGATGATCGCGCTGCCCCAGCTCGGGCCGGCGCCGGAGAACAGGAAGGTGCCCGCGCCCTGCTCCCGCTCGGCGATCGCGCGGAGGCGGGGCTCGGTGGTCGCGATGACGTGCTCCATCAGCTCCGGCACCGCCGCCAGCTCACGGCGGAGCCCCTCGGCCGCCGGCACCCCGGCGAGCACACCGACCCGCGTGGCGAGGTCGAGCAGCAGCGCGAGGGCGGTCGTCGAGGACTGGGTCGGCCAGCCCACGCGGGTGGCCCGGAGCCGCAGGGTGCGTGCGGACTCGACGTCCAGGGTCGAGCCCGTCGTGTTCGTGATGGCGACGACGAGGGCACCGGCGTGCTGGGCCATCAGCGCGGCCTCGACGGTGCGGGTGGTCTCCCCCGAGCTCGACAGGGCGATGACGACGCTGCGTTCGGTGACGAGCGGGGCGCCGTAGTAGGCGAGCTCCAGGCTCTGCACCGGCTCGACCGGCACCCGGAGCATCTGCTCGAGCACCTGCCGGGCCGCGATGGCGACGGCGAGCGAGTCCCCGGCGCCGGTCACGAACACGCGGTCGACCTCGGACCGGGCGATGAGGGCGGCGAGTTCGTCGAGGTCCTCGTCGTTCGCGGCGAGGGTCTCGCGGATCCGGTCCGGCTGGGCGACCAGTTCCGGGAGGGTCGCCTCGTCCCGGGCACGACGCTTCGGGTCGAGGGGGTGGTCGGTGGGCAGGGCGACGATCGAGGCGTGCTCGGCGGCGGAGACGCGTTCGACGACCTGCTGCTGCCGGGCGTCGAGCGGGCTGTCGACACCGATGAACGGGCTCGGCGGGGTGGCGGTCATGCGCGGTGTCCTGTCGTGTCGAGGGCCCGGCCGAAGCGGGCGGCGGTCTCCGGGTCGATGCGGGCGTCCGGGGCGCTCGAGCGCTTGATGGCGCTGCCGAGCACCACGCCGTCGGACCGGCGGACGGTGTCGTCGATGGTGTCGAGCGTCACCCGACCACCGACGACGAACGGCACGTCGGCGACGGCGCGCAGTCGTTCGATGTCGTCCAGGGCGTCGGCGACCCCGCTGTCCCGGGTGACGACGAGCACGTCCGCGAGCCCGAAGTCGTGCGCCTCCTTCGCGGCCCAGGCGGGGCTGCCGGCCAGGGCGAGGCTCGTGGCCTCGTGCACGTCCGCCCAGACCTCGACGTCCGCTCCGAGTCGGCGGCGCATCGTCGCGACGTCGTGGGCGCACCCCTCGATCCAGCCGGTCGGGCCGACCGAGACGCCGGTGAGGACCTTGACCCGCACGAACGTCGCTCCGATGGCGTGGGCGATCGCGACCGCGCTCGGGCCGTCGTTGTGGCCGACGACCACGCCGACCGGGACGTCCACGGCTCGGGTGACGGCAGCGCCGACGACCGCGAGGGCGGCGACCGTGGGGGCGTCGACGCGGACCGCCTGGGGCATGTCGCTGGCGTCCTGCACCATCAAGTGCGTGAAGCCCGCGGCGACGAGCGCGGCGGCGTCCTCAGCGGCCCGTTCGGCGATCGCGGAGACGGGGACGCCGGCGTAGTTCACGGCGCCGGGCAGGGGCGGGAGGTGGAGGACTCCGACGAGGCGGAACGGGGCGAGAGGCACGAGCGAAACGGTATACAGTTCTGCGTTTCGGTCGCATGAACGCGTGTTTCAGCCAGATGAAGCGTGTCGGTGCACTCCGGTCCGGCGGACAGAAGCCCTGGTCAGGAGCAATGCGCTCCGTTCCGGTCCGCGAGCAGTCTCGGCCGGATCAGGCAGGGCAGAACACCCTGTATACGGTCAGTCGGCCGTGGGCGGCGCGGTCGTCGTCACGCCACGCTCGCGCTCGAACCGGGCACGCTCTTCGGCCTCGATCTTCGTGTACGCGGCACGCTCGGTCCGGTCGGCACGGATGATCGCGCGCATGATGAACCAGAAGATGACACCCAGCAGGATCGTCGGGGTCAGGGCGAAGACGACTCCGGAGACGATTCCATGCGGCATGGTCCCATCGTACGTCGCCCCGCTGGGCCCTCCGTGACGAGGGGCCCTACTTGACCAGGGGCCCTACTTGACCAGCGGGAAGAGGATCGTCTCGCGGATTCCCAGGCCGGTGATCGCCATGAGCAGCCGGTCGACACCCATGCCCATGCCACCCGACGGCGGCATGGCGTGCTCGAGGGCCCGCAGGAACTCCTCGTCGACGCGCATCGCCTCGGGGTCTCCACCGGCAGCCAGGGTGGCCTGCTCGACGAAGCGCTCCCGCTGCACGACCGGGTCGACGAGCTCAGAGTACGCCGTGGCGAGCTCGAAGCCGCGGACGTAGAGGTCCCACTTCTCGACGACGCCCGGGCGGGTGCGGTGCTGCCGGGTCAGGGGCGAGGTGTCGACCGGGAAGTTCATCACGAACGTCGGGGCGTACAGCTTGTCCCCGTTGAAGTGCTCCCACAGCTCTTCGACGTACTTGCCGTGCGTGGCGTGCGCGACCTCGACACCCTCGGCGTCGGCGAGCGCCTGCAGCTCGGACAGCGGCGTCTCGGGCGTGATCTCGTGACCGGACGCCTCGGACAGGGACTCGTACATGTCGAGTCGGGCCCACTCGCCACCGAGGTCGTAGTCGCTGCCGTCGGGCAGGTTGACGACCAGGGAGCCGCCGGTGACCGCACGGGCGGCGTTCTGCACCAGCTCCTGGGTCAGGGTGGCCATCTGCTCGTAGTTGCCGTACGCCTGGTACGCCTCGACCATCGCGAACTCGGGCGAGTGCGACGAGTCGGCACCCTCGTTGCGGAAGTTCCGGTTGATCTCGAAGACCCGGTCGATGCCACCGACGACCGCACGCTTGAGGAACAGCTCGGGTGCGATGCGCAGGAACAGCTCGGTGTCGAACGCGTTCGAGTGCGTGACGAAGGGCCGGGCTGAGGCACCACCGTGCTGGGTCTGCAGCATCGGGGTCTCGACCTCGAGGTACTCGTGCGACGTGAAGGTGTCGCGGAGCGAGGACATCACGGCAGCGCGGGCCCTGACGGTCTTGCGGGCGTCCTCGCGCACGATGAGGTCGAGGTACCGCTGGCGGACCCGGGTCTCCTCGTTGAGTTCGTTGTGCAGGTTCGGCAGCGGCAGGATCGCCTTCGCCGCGATCGCCCAGTCGTCGACCATGATGCTCAGCTCGCCGCGGCGGGAGGAGATCACCCGGCCGTGCACGAACACGTGGTCACCGAGGTCGACGAACTCCTTCCAGCGGGCCAGGGACTCGTCGCCGACCTCGGCCAGGGACACCATCGCCTGGATGCGTGCGCCGTCGCCGGACTGCAGCGAGGCGAAGCAGAGCTTGCCGGTGTTGCGCGAGAACACGATGCGGCCGGCGACGCCGACGACGTCCTGCGTCTCCTCGCCGGTCTCGAGGTGCTCGTACTGCGCGCGGACCGCGGGGATCGTCGTGGTGATCGGGAGTTCGGCCGGGTAGGCGTCGATCCCGGCCTCCAGCAGGCGCGCGCGCTTGTCCAGCCGGACCTGACGCTGCTCGCTGGTCTCCTGCTCGGCCAGTGCGGCGGCGTCGGCGACCGCGGTCTCGGTGGTGGCGGGGGCGGTCTCGTCGGTCATGCGGGTGCGGCTCCGGAGGTCGTGGGGGATCGCGTCGATGCTACCGGTCCGGCCGTGCCCGGAACGGCGGGCGTCGCAGTCGGCGCTCACGCGGTGCATAGGAAGTTGGGTGACGAACCTAATTCGACGCCTCAGAGCCGCAGTCCTCGTGACGGCCACCATCCTGTTCCTCATGGTCAGCTCAGCTGCTCCTCCCGTTTACGACTTCAAGGACCGTCTCTTCGAGGACCGAGGCCGTGATCTGATCAGCGCCGTCGACGACCTGACACGACACCACGAGGAACTCCGCGGCATGTGCCGGCGGCATCGCCGCCCCGGGTCGACCGGCGGGCGGCCGACTGCGCACCGCGATCCGGGCATCGTCGAGTTCTCCCTGAAGCACCCACGAGCGGTCGCAGAACGTCGGTTCAGCCCGTCCCGAGCGACAGATGGTGACCACTCGACGGACGTGAGCGGGGAGTTGCGACCGGTCGGCCGCGTGGCCGTCGGCGGTGACCACGGAGCGGGCGCCGCAGCCCGACTCCCCGCGTCAGATCACGGACTGGCCGTCGGCCGCCGTCAGCGCGTTGTCGACGGCGGAGCGGACGAGCGCCCCGAGCACCCGCCCCGGGTGCTCCACCCCGATGCCCGCCAGCGTGCCAGCCGACTGGTCGACGATCGCCGTCGAGAAGCTCACCGCCGCCCGGACCGCGTCGGCGTAGGCGGGCCGGTCCCGCTCGGCGACGACGAACGGCTCTGCCCCCATCTCGACCACCAGGGCCTGGGCGATCGGCAGCACCGGCCCGGGCGCGGTCACGGCGCAGTACGCGTCGCGCAGCCGGGACAGGTCGATGCTCGTCCCGGTGAAGGCCATCGCCGGGTGGATCGCGAGCGGGATCGCCCCCGCACGCATCGCCGGTGCCAGGACGTCGACCCCGTGGTCCGGGCTGGTGTGCACGACGAGCTGCCCCGGCTGCCAGATCCCCGCGTCCGACAGCCCCTGCACGAGCGACGGCAGCTGGTCGTCCGGCACGGCCAGGAGCACGAGTTCGCTCCGCTCGACCAGCTCCGGCGTGCCGAGGACCGGCGCACCGGGGAGCATCGCCTCGGCGCGGTCGCGTCCGGCATCGGAGACGGCGGTGATCCCGACGACGGCGTGTTCGGCGTTCGCGAGCGCGGCACCCAGCACGGGTCCGACGCGTCCGGCACCGATGATCCCGATGCCGAGCCGGCCGGCCCTCATCGCACGGCCTCCGGTGCCGGCACACCGGTCCAGACGGGAGGCCCGTCCTGCGTCAGCCACGCCGGTGCGGCGGGCGCGGCACCGGCCCACTGCCCGGGCCACGGCCCGGGTGCCGACGTGGGTGCCTGCGCGTGGCGACCCGGTGTACCGGCGGTGGGCCGGGCCTCCTGGCCGTCACGCCAGCGGTGCGAGGTGTCGGTCGCGGCGGCCTCGACGGCCCGCTCGGTGGTGCCGGACCAGAGGCGCTGCGCATCCCCGGCGTCGAGCGCCCCGACGCGGGCGGAGACCAGACCGCTGACGGTGTGCACGTGGACCGAGGCCAGGCGGAGCGCACGCTCCAGCGGACCCTGCGTCACCTTGACGCTCTGCACGCGCGGCAGCGGCACGACCACGAGCGAGCGCCAGACGGCTCCGAGCCGGAGCAGCACGGCGCCCGGCACGAAGCGGTAGCCGTTGCGGGACGCCGACAGCGGGCGCAGCCAGCGACCGCGACGTGGCGAGTGCACGAAGCCGCCATGGTCGCCGCTCGTCGTGAGGCTGTCGTCGACGACCCCGACCGCTTCGGCGGAGCCCTCGCGCATCCGTTCCATCGACGCCTCCGGGCCGACGACGGCCGACCCCACCAGCTCGGGCAGGATGATCTCGAGGACCTGCCGGACCTCGGCCGCGGTGCCGACCGGCAGCACGATCGACGAGACCTGCTGGTTCGTGGAGGCCCCGTTGCCGGCGTTCGTCGCCCGGTTGATGCGGATGTCCCACCAGCCGAACGGACGCCAGAGCAGCGGCTGCGCGACGCTCACGGCGTGGATGCGGCCGGGCGGCAGGGTCTCGTTCGACGTCGAGAACAGGCCGAAGCCGATCCGGATGCCGTCCCGGGTGTCGGCGATCGTGTACCGCAGCGACTTCGAGAACTTGCGGACGTAGTAGCCGCCGGCGCCGATGACGGCCGGGAACAGCGAGACGAGCAGGAAGTACTGCCCGGTCAGGCTGATGCTGACGATGATCGCGACGACGAGCAGCAGGATCACCACGGTCGTGCCGGAGAGCAGCATCGACCCGATCAGCCGGCCGGGGTGGACGCGGACGACGCGGGTGGCGTGCACGGCGTCCGGGTCGAGCTCGGGTGCCAGGAACTCGTCCACGCGGTCCTGCAGGAGGCCGCCGCTCGCACCGGCGTACCGGGGGCGGTCGGTGTCCTTCGCGCCGGAGGCGAGCACCAGGATGCGCTGCCGCAGGTCGTCCGCGGCCTTGGCCCCGAGGTAGGCGAGTTGCACGTTGGCGTCGTTGCCGGCCTGCGCGACCTCGAGCTTGGCGGTGCCGAACAGCCGCGGGATCAGCGGCCGCGAGATGTTGATGCCCTGGATCCGGTCCAGCCGGGCCTTGCGGTGCGTGCGGAAGACGACGCCCGAGCGGACCTCGACGATCTCGCCGGTGACCCGGAACTCGTGCATCCGCCAGGACAGGTAGAACAAGCCGATCAGCACCAGGAGCAGCACCACGATGCCGAGCAGGACCCAACCGACGACGCCGTGCTCGTACACGTAGCGGACCGGGTCGCCCTCTTCCTGCGGCCCGCCCTCACCCGGGATGAAGACCTCGACGATCTGGTCACGGAGGTTGTTGAGCACGTAGCCCAGGATCACGACGAGGAAGATGCCGCCCTTGAGCAGCGGCGTCAGCGGGTGCAGCCGGTGCCACTCGCCGTCGGTCAGGGGTGCGGCCGCGGCGGCGTCGCCCTTCCGCGGCGGCGCGGGCATCGAGGCGTCCGGTCGGAACGACACGTGCGGCCTACAGTCCGGCGCGACGGGACTCGGCGAGCTCGACGAGTCGGTCACGCAGCTCGTCGGCCTGGGCGGCGGGGATGCCGGGGATGCGGATGTTCGAGGACGCGGCCGCGGTGACGAACTTCAGTTCGCTCATGCCCAGGACCCGGTCGAGCGGCCCCCGGTTGACGTCCACGAGCTGCAGGCGGCCGTACGGCACCGCGGTGAAGCGCTGCCACATCAGTCCGCGGCGGAGCACCAGGTCGTCGTCGCGCAGGGCGTACCCGATCGACCGGATGCGGCGCGGGGTGAGCGCTGCGGTGACGATCGCGATGACGGCAACCACCGCGGCGATCACGAACCAGACGAGCCCGGCCGAGCCACCCGTCCCGCCGCTGGCGACACCGATGAGCACCAGGCCCGCGGTGACGACGCCGCCGATGACGATCGCCGCGATGAGGTCGGTCCAGACGAGCTTCGCCGAGACCCGCGTCCACGTGATGTCGTGCAGGCCGAGACCTGGTTCGTCGAGTCGGCGGCCACCGCCGGGCCGGCTGTCGGCGGGCCCGTCGTCGATCCGGCCGGGTTCGTCCAGTTGGGTCGGCATCGGGTCTCCTGGTCTGCGCTGCTCGGTCGGCCTGCGCTGCTCGGTCATCGTCGACCGACCAGGCCGGTCACACCGTGGTGGTGCCCCGACCGTCGTGGTCGTCGTCGTCCGGCGGCGGCGCGATGCACATCCGCTCGGCGACGAGGGCGCACACGGTGAGCACGATCCCGCCGCCGAACGCCACCGCGTTCGGCAGGGTCGAGCCTAGCGAAGGCAGGACGGACCGGGACAGGAGGTACACGAGCAGCCCGAGCGCGAACGCCCCGAACAGCGCCCCGCAGATGCTCGACGCCTTCGCCAGGAACACGACCCGCGTGGCGTACATCGGGTCCACCCGGCGACCGTCGTTCCGACCTCGGGTCTGGCGGCGGATCGGCGAGGCCATGAACAGCAGCGCGATGCCGATGAAGACCAGCGTCAGCCCGAGCGGCACCGACATCAGGAGCGTCGGGGACTGGCGTGCGGTCAGGGCGGTGTCGAGGGCGAACCCGGCGACGGCCGCGACGACCGCGACGCCGATCAGGGTGGAGGCCCGGGTCGGCTTCACGGGGTGGGCTCCGGCTCGGTGGTCTCGAACAGTCGCGGTTCGTCGACCCGCTCGGTGTCGTCGCCCAACGTCTGGAGCAGGGTGGCGACGGACCCGTGGCCCGGCAGCACCGCCTCCGGGTCGGCGTCCGCCCAGGGCGCGAGCACGAAGGCCCGCTCGTGGGCACGCGGGTGCGGGACGGTCAGCGTGGCGGTGTCGATGCGGCGGTCGCCGACGGCGATCACGTCGAGGTCGAGCGTCCGGTCGCCCCAGCGGACCTCGCGGGTGCGGCCGTGCTCGTCCTCGATGCCGTGCAGGGCGTCGAGCAACTCCTGCGGCTCCAGGTCGGTCTCGACGACCACGACACCGTTCCGGTAGCGCGGCTTCGTCGTGTCGAGGCCGTCCAGGGTGAGCGCGACGGACTCGACCTCGCGGCTCGAGGCCACCGGTCGGACCCCGGGCAACGCGGCGACGGCGGCCGCGGCGGCGCGGAGGGTGCTCCCCCGGTCACCGAGGTTCGCACCGAGGGCGATGACGGCGCGCGTCACTCTTCTTCCTCGAGCGGTTCGCTCTCGTCGTCGGTCGTCGGGTCGTCGGTCGGCACCGGGGACTCGCGTCGGATGGTGATCGACACGTCGGTGAACGGCACGGTGATCGGGGCCTGCGGCTTGTGCACCGTGACCTCGGTCGCCAGCGCGGCCCGGTGCGTCAGGACCGCCGCGGCGATCCGTTCGGCCAGGGTCTCGATCAGGTCGACCGGGTCGCGTTCGATCTCGGCGACGACCTGCTCGGCGAGCACGCCGTAGTGCACGGTCTCCGCCAGGTCGTCGGAGTCGGAGGCGGCGGTCGCGTCGACCTCGACGGCCACGTCGACGACGAAGTCCTGTCCGTCGGCGCGTTCGTGGTCGAAGACCCCGTGGTGTCCGCGTGCGCGGACTCCGACGAGGCGGATGGTGTCCCTCATGATCGAGCTGCCCTCCAGGCGTCCCAGACGTCGAGTACGGCGCGGGTCGGCGCCGGGTCGTGCACGCGGACGCCCCAGGCGCCGCGTTCGGCCGCGAGCAGGCTGATCGCCGCCGTGGCCAGGTCTCGTTCGACCGGGGGTGCCCCGGCCGTGCTGCCGACGCCGTCCAGGAACCGCTTCCGAGAGGCGGCGACCAGGACGGGCAGGCCGATCGAGGCGAAGCGTTCGTAGCCCGCCAGGAGCTCCCAGTTCTGCTGTCCCCGCTTGGCGAACCCCAGGCCCGGGTCGATGACGACCTGTTCCTGGCGCACTCCGAGGACGATGAGTTCCGCGACCCGGAGTTCGACCTCGCGCCGGACCTCCTCCACCGCGTGGGTGTACTCGGCGTTGCGGTACATCCGGTCGCTGTGGCCGCGCCAGTGCATGACGACGAAGCCGACTCCGGTCTCGGCGACGACCCGCGACATGTCCGGGTCGACGAGCCCACCGGAGACGTCGTTGACGATCACGGCGCCCAGCTCGACCGCGCGTTCGGCGGTGCTGGCGTTCATCGTGTCGACGCTCACCGCGATGCCCTCGGACGCCAGCTGCTGCACGACCGGCAGGACCCGCTGCTGCTCGACGTCCACGGGGACCCGCTCGGCGCCGGGCCGGGTGGACTCCCCACCGACGTCGACCAGGTCCGCCCCGGCCGCGACCAGGTGCCGCGCATGTTCGACAGCCGCGTCGACGGCCAGGTGCAGCCCGCCGTCACTGAACGAGTCGGGCGTGACGTTGAGGATCCCCATCACGCGGGTGCCCTCGGGGGTGGAGCGACCGCGGCGACGGCCGGTCACGATCTCCGGCACCGGTGCGGGTGCTCGGAGGTCGATCGCGACCGTCGCCGGCGCTGCTGCTGCTTCGCGGGCCCGGCTCACCTCGGCGAGCCGACGCGACCGTCTCGTCGGCAGGTCGGTCATGCCGGCCTACGCGGGGGCGATACCGGGGTTGCCGAACGGGCGGTGACGACGCGGCTTGGAGGCGTCGATCCCGACGGGCTCCTCGGCCATCGCGGCGGCCTTGCCCGGCACCTCGATCGCCGGCAGGTCGCTCACCGGACGCTTGTCGCTCGAGAGCCACTGCGGGCGCTCGGGCAGCTTGCGGACGTCCTTGAAGATCTCCACGAGCTCCGGGGCGTCGAGCGTCTCCTTCTCGAGGAGCTCGCCGGCCAGGCGGTCGAGGATGTCCCGGTTGGCGTTGAGCACCTGGTAGGCCTCGTCGTGCGCGGCCTCGAGCAGGGCGCGGGTCTCGGCGTCGACGGTCTCGGCGATGTTCTCCGAGTAGTCGCGACCGGTGCCGCCGCTCATGTCACGGCCGACGAACGGCTCGCTGGACCCCGAGCCGAGCTTGACGGAACCGACGGCCTGGCTCATGCCGTACTCGGTCACCATCTTGCGGGCGGTGCCGGTGGCCTTCTCGATGTCGTTCGACGCACCCGTGGTCGGGTCGTGGAAGACGATCTCCTCGGCGACGCGGCCACCCATGGCGTAGGTCAGCTGGTCGAGCAGTTCGTTGCGCGTGACGGAGTACTTGTCCTCGAGCGGCAGGACCATCGTGTAGCCGAGGGCCCGGCCACGCGGCAGGATCGTGATCTTCGTCACCGGGTCCGTGTGGCGCATCGCTGCGGCCGCCAGGGCGTGTCCACCCTCGTGGTACGCGGTGATGAGGCGTTCCTGGTCGGACATGATGCGGGTCCGTCGCTGCGGGCCGGCCATCACGCGGTCGACGGCCTCGTCCAGGGCGCGGTTGTCGATGAGCTGCGCGTTCGACCGGGCGGTCAGCAGCGCGGCCTCGTTGAGGACGTTCGCCAGGTCGGCACCGGTGAAGCCCGGCGTCTTGCGGGCCAGGAGCTCGAGGTCGACGCTCGCGGCGAGCGGCTTGCCCTTCGCGTGCACCTCGAGGATCTGCTTGCGACCCTGCAGGCCGGGCGCGTCGACGCCGATCTGCCGGTCGAAGCGGCCCGGGCGGAGCAGTGCGGGGTCGAGCACGTCGGGACGGTTCGTCGCGGCGATGAGGATGACGTTCGTCTTGCCGTCGAAGCCGTCCATCTCGACGAGGAGCTGGTTCAGCGTCTGCTCGCGCTCGTCGTTGCCACCGCCGATGCCGGCACCACGGTGGCGGCCCACGGCGTCGATCTCGTCGATGAAGACGATGGCGGGCGAGTTCTGCTTCGCCTGGTCGAAGAGGTCGCGGACACGGCTGGCGCCGACACCGACGAACATCTCGACGAAGTCCGAACCGGAGATCGAGTAGAACGGCACACCGGCTTCACCGGCGACGGCACGGGCGAGCAGGGTCTTGCCGGTTCCGGGAGGGCCGTACAGCAGCACGCCCTTCGGGATCCGGGCGCCGACGGCCTGGAACTTCGCGGGCTCCTTGAGGAACTCCTTGATCTCGTGCAGTTCCTCGATGGCCTCGTCCGCACCGGCGACGTCAGCGAAGGAGACCTGCGGGTTCTCCTTGTTGTTCATCTTTGCCTTGGACTTGCCGAACTGCATGACCTTCGAGCCGCCACCCTGGGCGCTCGAGAGCAGGAACCAGAACAGGGCGCCGATGAGCAGGAACGGCAGCAGCGTCAGCAGGAGCGACACGAGGACGTTCGACTGCTGGACGTGGTCGTTGTAGCCCTTGGGCAGGTCGGCCTGCGAGACCGCCTCGACGACCTCGGTGCCACGGGGGGTCGAGTAGTAGAACTGCTCGGTGCCGCCGTCGTTGCGGAGGGTCAGGTCGACGCGCTGCTCGGTGGAGTTGACGACGGCCGAGGAGACCTTGCCGTCCGAGAGCTGCTCGAGACCCTTCTGGGTGGAGATCTCCTGGGTGCCGGACTGGGCGATGAACGTCCATCCGACGAAGATCCCCACGACTGCGAGCAGTATCCAGATGTACGGCCCGCGGAGGATGCGCTTGAAGTCCATGTGATCCGGGCCCGACGGCCCGACACCTTTCTGCTGCCTGAAGTGCGTGCCGCTCAGCATACGGCCGCGACTCTGTGGCGAGAATGGGTGTCCTCTGCGGGCGAACTCCACAGATCAGCAGTGACGCCTGGTGGACGACGCCCGTCGCCGCCGGTCAGGGCCGATGCCGGCCCCGGTGGATCAGGAGTAGACGTGCGGCGCGAGGACGCCGATGCCGCGCAGGTTGCGGTAACGCTCGTCGTAGTCCAGGCCGAACCCGACGACGAACGCGTCCGGGATCTCGAAGCCGGCGTACTTGACGTCGACCTCGACCTTGGCGGCCTCGGGCTTGCGCAGCAGGGCGACGATCTCGACGCTCGCGGCCCCGCGGGACTGCAGGTTCTGCTTGAGCCAGGACAGCGTCAGGCCGGAGTCGATGATGTCCTCGACGATGATGACGTCGCGGTCGTGCAGGTCGGTGTCGAGGTCCTTGAGGATCCGCACCACACCGGACGACTTCGTGCCGGAGCCGTAGGACGACACCGCCATCCAGTCCATCCGCGCCTGCATCTTCAGGTGTCGGGAGAAGTCGGCCATGACCATGACCGCGCCCTTCAGCACGCCGACCAGGAGCGGGTCCCGCCCGGCGTAGTCACGGTCCACCGCCGCGGCGAGTTCGGCGATCTTGTCGTCGATCTGCTCGGGGGTGAAGAGCACTTCGGAGAGGTCGGCCTGCACGTCGGAGAGTTCCACCGCTCCAGCCTAACCGCCCGCAAGCGGCTCCCTGGCGGCGAAGGACACCCGTTCACCCGTCCGCGTGGCCCGGACACCGGGCAGGTCGATCGGCCCCTGCCCCCGCCAGTCGGTGACGAGTCGGCAGACCTCGAGCGTCTGCAGCCGGGACAGCGTCACGCCGAACTCGCTCTCGACCGCCAGTCGGACCAGCCGCTGCCGGAGCGCCGGCGGGTTCGCGGCCAGCTGCGGCACGGACAGCGAGATGCCGGCCTCGGAGTGTTCGGCGAGGTCCTCGGCCATCTCCTCGGCGAAGTGGTCGAGCGCCGCGGAGTCCTCGCGGAGCTGGTCGGCGGTCCGGGCCAGTGCCTCGGGGACGCCGGGTCCGAGCTCGCGCTCGAGGACCGGCATCAGCGCGTTCCGCACCCGCACCCGCGTGTACGCCGGGTCGTCGTTCTGCGGGTCGTCCCACGGCACGAGTCCGGAGGCGGCGCACGCCTGCCGCGTCGTCGCGCGCCGGAGCGCGAGCATCGGCCGCCCCAGGGACGGCCCCGGGCGGTCCGGTCGCACGAGCGATGCCATCCCCGTCAGGCTGTCCGGCCCGCTCCCCCGGAGCAGTCCGAGCAGGACCGTCTCGGCCTGGTCGTCGAGCGTGTGCCCGAGGAGCACGAGGGGTGACCACTCGGCGGCCGCGACCGACGTGACGGAGGCGTAGCGGGCCTCCCGGGCGGCGGCCTCCGGCCCACCGGCGGTGCCGACGTCGACACGGTCCACGACGACGGGTACCAGGCCCAGCTCGGCGGCCTGCCGGGAGGCCCGTGCCGCGACCGCCTCGGAGCCCGCCTGGAGCGCGTGGTCGACGATGACCGCGCCGGCGCGCAGGCCCTGCTTCGGCGCCTCGAACGCGGTGGCCGCCGCGAGGGCCAGCGAGTCGGCCCCGCCGCTCAGCGCGACGAGGACGAGGTTGCCCGGGCCGACGACCTGTTCGTCGAGCGCGCGGGCGAGCATGGTGCGGACCGCCAGACGGACGGCGGCGACGGCGGGGTCCAGCCGGGGACGCTCGGTGTTCACCCGGTAACGTTAGCCGGGCCGTCCCGACGGCCGACAGACCCACCACCTGAGGAAACTAGGAGTGCACATGGCCGCGTACGACGTCGTCGTCGAGATCCCCAAGGGCAGCCGCAACAAGTACGAGGTCGACCACGAGACCGGTCGCGTGTACCTGGACCGCGTGCTCTTCACCTCGTTCGTCTACCCGACGGACTACGGCTTCTTCGAGAAGACCCTGGCCGACGACGGTGACCCCGTCGACGCGCTGCTGCTCCTCGAGTACCCGACCTTCCCCGGCGTGGGCGTCAAGGTCCGCCCAGTCGGCGTCTTCAAGATGAGCGACGAGGCCGGCGTCGACGCCAAGGTCCTCGTCGTCCCGGCGAAGGACCCGCGCTGGGCCCACATCCAGGACATCTCGGACGTGGACGACCAGACGAAGGCCGAGATCGCGCACTTCTTCGAGCGGTACAAGGACCTCGAGCCGAACAAGTGGGTCAAGGCCGAGGGCTGGGGCGACGCCGCCGAGGCCGAGGCGATCGTCACGGCCGGCCAGGCCGCGTACGTGCCCGGCGGTCACTGACGCTCGTCTGCTGATGCGCGTCTGCTGGCGCGCTCTCGCTGACGCAGAACGGCCCGGTCCCCTCGCGGGGGCCGGGCCGTTCTGCTGCGTCCGGGGCTACATCGAGCCGCTCGGGCGGGCGACGTAGGGCAGGAGCTGGCTCGGCGTCCACACCGCACGCTCGACGACGCCGACGCCCGGACGTGCGGCCTCGACCATCATCCCGTTGCCGGTGTAGATCGAGTCGTGGTACCCACCGGAAGCGGCACCGTTGCTCGAGTAGAACAGGATGTCGCCGGGCTGACGCTGCGACAGCGGCACCAGACGGCCGATGGAGCCGAAGTAGTTGTACTGCCAGACGACGTTGTGTCCGCCGGTCGTGATGCCCTGCGAGTTGTAGGCCATCATCACCAGGCCGGAGCAGTCCCAGACGTTCGGGCCGGCACCGCCCAGGACGTACGCCTTGCCGAGCTGTCCGCGCGCGTACGAGATCGCG